>NZ_FAOZ01000048.1 GCF_001536285.1 Parafrankia irregularis
GCAGGGGGTGCAGGGGGTGCTGCCGTGCCAGTGGTGTGGCCGTGACGTGCCGCAGCGGTCCGGCGGCGCCGGCCGTAAGCGCCGGTACTGCGACCCGGTCGAGACCGGCCGGACGTGCCAGGACGAGGCGAAGCGGGCCCGGGCGGCCCGGCGCGCCGCCGGCGGGGTCGGCGGGGACGTCGCCGCGGTGGAGGAGGTGATGGACCGCCTCGGGATGTACGTGGACCGGCTCGCGGACGGTCTGGCCGCCGAGCTGACCCCGGCCGGGATCCAGGCCGCGGTGGCGGCTGCCGAGGCGACGGCCGCCACCCGGATCGCGGCGGCGACCGCGGAGGCGCAGGAGGTCCGCCGGGTCGCGGCCGACCAGGTCGCCGCCGCCACCGCCGAGGCCCAGGCCGCGCGGGAGGCGGCCGTCGCGGCGAGCACCGCCCGGGACGCCGCGGTCGCGCAGGCCGCCGCCGCCACCGAGGACGCGGCGCGGGCCGAGGCGCAGGCCGCCACGGCGCGGGAGACCGCGGCCGCCGCGACCACCGCCGCCCAGGAGGCACGGGCCGCCGCCGCGGCGGCGGTCGCAGACCGCGACCAGGCCCAGGCGGCGGCCACCGCCGCCGAGACCGCCCGTGCCGCCGCGGTCGCCGACGCGGAGGACTCCCGGCGCCGCGCCCAGGCCGCGGACGACGCCCGCGCCGACGCGCAGGCCCGGGCCGCCCAGGCCGCCGCCGAGGCCTCCGCGGCCCGGGACACGGCCACCGCGGCGGAGACCCGGGCCGCGGCCGCCGAACAGGCCTGGCGCACCGAGGCCACCACCGCCGCCCGCGCCACCGCGGCCGCGGAGACCGCCCGCGCCCAGGCCGCCGCGGCCGAGGACCGGGCGGCGGCCGCCACCGCCCGCGCCGAGAGCGAGATCGAGGCCCGCCTGGGCGCCGAGGACACCGCCCGCGCCGCCCAGGCCGCGGTGCTCACCCTCACTCGCGAGCGCGACGGCCTCGCCACCGACCTCACCGCCCTGCGGGCGGCCACCACCGCCGAGCTCGCCGCGCTGCGCGACCAGCTCGACCAGGCCCGCGAACGCGCCGTGCGCGCCGAGACCGAACGCGACGCCCTCCAGGCTGAGCAGACCTCCCGGCCCGCGGCCCGCCGCCGGACACCCAGGACCCCGCCGGCCGACCCGGACCGCTGACCAGCACCGTCAGCACCACAGGGTTCCTCCGGCCCGCGAGCCGGAGGAACCCGGAATCCTCCACGGAGACAGCGCAGGAAGACCCGTGGCACCCGCTCCTCAGCCCGGGTCGTCAGTCCGGGTCGTCACAGATCCGAGCGTTAAAAACGTTCGTTTTTGACTTCATGGTCATGATCGGTTAGCGTCGGGGGTGCGCCACACGGCGTGTGCCCCCGCCAGGTGAACGTCGTTGGGAGACAGGCGAATGCACCAGATACAGGGCCAGCGGCCGGCAGGGACCGCGGCCGGGCTGCGGGCCGGGCTGGAGGCGGTGATGGCCGAGGTCGGCGCGCTGTTCCAGGAACGCGACACGGAGATCCAGATGATCGTGACCGGGTTGCTGGCGGGGCAGCACACGCTGCTGCTGGGCCCGCCCGGCACCGGCAAGTCCGCGATCGTGCGGGAGCTGACCGGCCGGCTCACCGACGCCACCTACTGGGAGATCCTGCTGCACAAGTTCATCGCACCCAGCGCGATCTTCGGGCCGGTAGACCTGGCCGCGTTGACCGCCCGCGGTGAGCACCGCCAAGTGCTGGACGGGCACGCGACCCGCGCGCATGTGGCGTTCCTGGACGAGATCTTCAAATGCTCCGCGGCGGCGCTGAACAGCATGCTGGCGTTCCTGAACGAGCGGATCTACCACCCGGAGTCCGGCGGTGCGCCGATCGGCTGCCCGCTGGTCAGCGCGGTGTGCGCGTCGAACGAGCTGGCCGAGGACGAGACCACCGCCGCGTTGTACGACCGGCTGCTGATCCGGATGGAGGTCGACTACCTGTCCGAACCGGACTCGTTCGACGCGCTGCTGCGCTCCGCGGTCACGACCGGCCCGCCGGCGGCGCGGACCACCGTGGCCTTGGCCGACGTGCAGCACGCCGTTGCCGCTCTGGTGCCGGCGGTGGCCCTGCCCGGCGAGGTGATCGTCGCGGTGCGGGACCTGCGCGCGGACCTGCGCGGCCGGGAGATCACCAGCTCGGACCGGCGGTGGAAGCAGGCCGTCCGGCTGTTGCAGGGCGCGGCCTGGCTCGCCGGCCGCGACCAGGTGGCCGTCGACGACCTGGCGGTGCTCGCGCATGTGCTGTGGGACTCCCCGGCGCACCGCGGCACGGTCGACCGGGTGGTGCGCGGCTACCTGTCGCCGGACGACCGGGACCTGGCCGACCTCGCCGATGAGGTGGACCGGATCGCCGCCGAGCTCGACAAGCTCGTGGCCGCCGGCGACGACGGCAAGCTGATGGACTGGGCGGTCGGGCAGAACACGAAGCTGGCCGGCGCGGCGAAGCGGCTGTTCTCGATCCGGGACGCGGCCGCGCGGGCCGGGCGGACCCTGGGCCCGTACCAGCGGGCGGCGGACCGGGCCCAGCACGTCTACACCCGGCTGCTGTCCGAGGCCCTCGGTGTCGACGCGGACAAGATCCCCAGCCTGGAGGGTCGGGCGGGGGGCCGGCGGTGACCCGGCTTGGCGAGCTGCAGGCCGCGGCCGCGCCGTGGACGCGGCGGCCGGCGCCGCTGGTGCACACCGACGATCAGGCGGACCTGGCGGTCTGGGAGCAGATCGCCGACGAGTGCACCGCGCTGGGCGACGTCGACACCGCGCTGACCGCCCGGTTCGGCATCCCCGGGGTGGCGCGGGATCTGTGGCTGGCCGCCTACGCCCGCAGCCCGCAGCTGCTCGACGCCGGCGAGGTGGAGGACGCCCGCCGGCCGGCGCGGGCGATCCTGGCCGCCCAGCTGGGCAGCCCGGAACACCGCGACCTGCGCCGGCTGTCGACCGGGGACCCGTACCTGGCGGCGATGGCCGTGCTGGCGCAGGCCGCCGTGGTCCGGGCAATGATCGAGAAGCTGGATAAGGCCCCGCAGGGCACGGCGGGGCAGCGGGCACGGGCGAAGCTGCGCCAAGCCCGCCGGGAGGAGACCGCCACCGCGGCGGCGCTGCGCCGGGCACTCGACGCCGCCGCCGACAGCGTCGACGGGGACCCCGACGGTGAGGTGGACCAGCCCCAGGTCGTCGATGTGCAGCGTGCGATCGCCGACGCTGACGGTGCGGCGGCGGACGCGGCCGCCGCCGCCCAGGCCGCGCAGGAAGCGGACGCCGGGGAGGACAGTGACGGCCTGGACGGTGCCCGGGTCCGGGCCGCCGCCCGGGCCGCGGCCGCCCAGGCGGAGACCGAGCTGGTCGCGCAGGCCGCGGCGGCGACCCGGTGGGGGGTGGAACCCGGCCAGCTCGAACGACTGGACGCCAATGAGCGGATGCGCCTGGCGAGGAAGCTGCGCAGCGGGAAACTCGCCGAGTTCGCGCAGCTCATCGGCCGGTTCCGGCAGATGGCCACCGCGCAGCGATCCCGCCGGGTCGAACACGCCAAAGGCGAGTACGTCGGCGTGACGTTGGGCGACGACCTGGCCAGCCTGGTCCCCGACGAGCTGGTGGCCCTCGCCGTACCGGCGCTGCGGGCGCAGTTCGCGATCCGCTACGCCGACCGGCAGCTGATGGTCTACGACCAGCGCGGTGTCGAACACGACGCCCAGGGTGCGATCATCGCCGTGATCGACTGCTCGGTTTCGATGACCAACGACGACGCCCACGGCATCACCGGGGAGGCCTACGCCAAGGCCCTCGCGCTCGCGCTGCTGGACTCCGCCCGCGCCGCCACCCCACCCCGCGCGTTCGCCGCCGTCCTGTTCTCCACCGAGCCGTGCGAGCCGATCGTGTTCCCCGCCGACCGGCCGGTGGACCTGGCCGACCAGATCCAGCTCGCCGAGCTGTTCCCCGGCGGCGGCACCGTGTTCCCCCCGGCGTTGGACGCCGCGGCCGAGCTGCTGGACGCCGAGTTCAACGCCACCGGCCGCGGACGGGCCGACATTGTGATCATCACCGACGGGGCCGCGGAGCTGCACCCCACCTGGATCGCCTCCTGGAAGCAGCGCCGGCACCGGCTCGGGTTTCGGGTGTTCGCGGTCACCGTCGGGGACTGGGCCGACGACCCCGCCGACCTCGACGCGATCTGCGACGACGTCCGCCGCATCGAGGACCTCCACGACACCCACGCCACCGCCGACCTGTTCCGCACCATCTGACCAGCCCGTCCGGCCCCGCACACCCCATCACGTCCGAGGAGGACTGACATGACCCTGACCACCAGCCTGGACCTGCCCACCAGCCCGCAGGTGCCGATCGGGCACACCGCCGACGGGCAGCTGCTCACCGTCGACGGGCGGATCCTGCTCGCCGGCGACGCCGGCACCGGCAAGACCGTCCTGGCCGCCCGCATCACCGCAGCCGACACGGCCCGCTGGGTCATCCACGACCGCCACCGCGACCGCACCTACCCCGTCGCGGACTGGCGGACCACCTACCCCGCCGGGGCCACCAAGATGCTCGACACCGCCTGGTGGCTCGCGCAGACCCCCGACCAGCCGCGGGGCTCCCGCATCCGGCTCACCATCGACGACACCTACCTGCTCGACACCCTCACCCATCCGGTCCTGGGCGGCACCACCCCCGAGGACCTGGCCATGGTCGACGCCGCCGGCATCGACGTGACCTTCGTCGTCACCCAGCCCGACCCGCCACGTCAGCTCCTCGACTCCTTCCCCACCCAGGTCCTGTTCCGCCACCGCGGCCGCTGCCCGTGGCCCGACCTCGCCGACACCCTGTCCGGTCTGCCCGACCACACCGCTCTGCTCGTCCGCCCCACCACCGCCCCGATCGTCGTCACGATCCCCGCCGAGTCCCTCCTCACCTGGCAGGCCTGACCGGACCACCAGCTCGTCCGGCCCGGCCCGGGCCGGACGAGCTGACAAGAACGAGTGTTTTCGACACCACGGGAGCTGACCGTGACCACGCCGACCTCCGAACCGCCCGACCTCACCACCAGCAACGCCGACCTGAACCGCTACCTGGCCGCCACCGCCGGCGGCCAGGACGGCGAGGGGCTGCTGGGCCATCTGGTCATCTACAACGTCACCGACGTGGAGCAATGCGGCGAGACCGAGCTGCGGGAGTGGTTCACCGAGCTCGGACTGGACGTCGGGTTCCTGCCGGGCCCGCCGCGCCAGGACGCCGCGTTCGAGAAGGCCACGTCCGCGGCGAAGGCGCGATACGCCCCCGACGGGCACCGCGGCCGCGCCCACGCCAGCCAGGGCCGCACCGTCACCCTGATGATGCGCAACGTGGCCCGCGATGAGGCCCGGGTCGTACGCCACCTCGTGCGCGAGCTCGCCGACCACGGCGACGAAGCCCTCTCTTACGAGGTCCGGGTCGCCACCGCCGAGTTCGTCCGCGCCACCGACCCGAGCCTGCCCGAGGGCTCCGGGACGATGACACTGGCCACCGACCAGGACACCGTCGACACGTTCGACCCCGCCGAACGCGACACCATCAACGAGCTGATCATGCGGGTGGCGGAGGACTACCGGACCCGCAGCCAGTACGTCTCCGCCGACCGGCTCCGCAAGATGCTCCGCGACTACGTCGAACGTGTGCTCGCCGCGGTGCGGATCCACCCCGGGGTGTACTTCGTGCACCGCCGCCACGCCGCCGCGCTCGCCGACCTACGGACCCTCGCCGCCCGCTTCGGCGCCGAACTCACCCGCGTCCCCCTCGCCGACGCCACCGAGACGCGCAGCATGGTCGACGGCGCGTTCGCCGCCAAAGCCCAGGCCGACCTCGAATCGTTGGCCCGTGACATCGCCCGGGTCCAGGCCGACGGCCCCAAGCCGTACCAGGTCCGACTGCTCCACCAGCGCTACACCGCCGTCAAGCAGGCGGCCGAGCAGTACCAGGCCGACCTCGACACCCACCTCACCACCACCGACGCGACCCTCGGGCTCATCCAGGCCCAGATGGCCACTCTCATGATCAGCGCCGCCGACACCGAGACCACCCCGGCCGACCAGCTCCAGGAGCAGCCGTGACCCCCGACGCCCCGCCCGCTGTGCACCCCCACCACGTCGTGGTCGCCGGCCGCCGCCGGCGGTGGCCGGTCTGCGCGTTCCACGCCGGCGACTGGGAGGCGAACCCGATGAGCGGCCTCGCCGGCACCGACCGGATCGACGGGCTGTGTGGCCAGCCGATCCGCTACGAGATCGTCTACACCGACGGCTCCCGCGCCGGCCTGTGTGCACCCCACACCGCCCACGTCCGCGCCTGCGCCGACTGCGGCGGGCCGGCCCTCACCACGGTCCGCGACGCCACCGACCTGACCACCCGCCCAGACCCGAGGAGAAGCCGCTCATGGCCAGGACCGCGAGCTGCAGGCCTCCCCGACCCGGACGACTCCGACCACTGATCCTGGTCACGCTGGGCCGCCCGTCCCGTGCCGATACACGGGACGGGCGGCCCAGCGTGACGCATGTACGGAGTACTACCGGTTACGGCTGGCGCTCCGGATCGTGATCGTGACCGTGACCTCTTCGATGTGCTCGCCACCGACCCGCTGGGTCGGTGGCGAGTGGACGGGCCTCCGGGGGGCGGGGATGTGGGCACGCTTGGCCCTATTGCGTCGTTTTTCCACCCACGCGACGAGGATCCCGCGGCCCAGCTCGACGAGCAGCGCCGTGAGCGGGACGACGAAACCGTCCGTCACGACAAGGTAGGTCGCGACAGCAGCCAGTACTGTCAGCGACGAGATGCGGGTCCACCACCGTCTAGGAGGACCCGTCTGGTCATCGTGCATGGTGCTTCTCCCTAAACACTCTTCCGGTCTTCTTCCCCGTACTGGTTGCGCCCGAGGACACCCAGGACGCAACCAGCCGGGCCTACCCAGGGGACTGCGCGTTACTTGTGCCCTTCGGTCGCTCTCTCCTTCCCCTCATACGAGAGAACGGAGCGCAACGAGCGGCCTGACGGACAGTCCACACTCTACCGGCCCACCGCGTGGAAGCCGATTCGCAAAGTTTTCCGGAGAATGCACAAACTAACCTGTTATTGGAAATGAAAATCTAGCAGATTAGCACAGTCGGTGCGTCGATGCAAGAACCTGCGACGGCGTGTCGCGTAAAATTTGAAGAGCTTTCACGTTGCTTCGGTTAAATGAGAACAACCGTGCTATAGGAGAGCTCTAGGGTTGGCCGCACCATTATGGTTGAGACTCTATATAGCAAACAAGGGTTCGTGAGAGCTTTGTAAAACCGGCTCGCGGTTGCTATCCTCTACCACTGAGAGGGGTGCTTCTCCCTCTCTGGGCTTCTCGGTACCCTACCCAGGGGCGAAGCCAAAGACCACGGCCCCCGGTCGCAACCTGGGGGCCGTGGCAGCCCTGGTGATCTTGCGTGAGCAGCTTGCTAGCGATCACCTCACAGGGTCGAACGGCTCCGCATCGGGGCCCGCCCCGCTACCAGAGCAAAAAACAACCAACGCTCAACCGTTGAGCAACGCTCGAACAAGAGCTGTGGCGTTATTCGCGGGATAGTTGGCCCCGCATGTGGCTCTTCCTGGGAACATCGGCGTGCGACCCCACCAAAGTGGGGGTCTTGGTGGGCCACCATTTCTGATGATGAAATTTACGATAGCTATGGGAGTAACGCCCAATTCACGGGCGGAGGATAGATATCCATTCTGCTTTTAATTCCCGCCGCTAATGGCCGTGTCGGCATCGCTGTTTTCGCGGCCGGGAATTAGTGTCTACCCATTCCCGGAGTCGGCGAGAGGTGTAGTGGAAGAGGCCCCTTGGGGTGCTGGAACCAATCGCGGAAGTCAGATTCTCGGTCTCTCGAAGGAAGGCCGCTTGCGGGTTAGCTGAAGGTACTCGCGCACATCCATACCGGTCTCGAACTACAGTGCACCCGGCCTGCTCCAGCGCCAGCGGCAGGTCCCCCATCGCCTCGGCGAGGTTGTTCGCGTCGGCTCGCCGAGGTCGGGCACCCGGCGGTCCAGGAACTCCAGGCTCTCCCGACGATCGAACACGTCGACCTCGATCATGTCGACGATGCTCTGCCACCTGCGGTTGCGCGAGGTGACGAGCACCTGGCCCGGCCCGTGCGGCATCAGGTTGCGGATCAGCTCGGGCCAGTCGGCGGGAATCCACCAGATCGGGTCGTAGTGGGCCTGGCAGCGGTATGCGTACTCGATGGCGAGGTGCGTCTTACCGATACCGCCCAGCCCCTGCAGGACATGCGGGAGGACCGCTCGGTCACTTCCACCACGCCATCCAGCGCCGCCGGACCAGTCGCAGCGCCACGCTCACCGCGCGCCCGCCGGCGGGCGAATCTGGGTGCCGCGGTTGGCGAGCTCGGGCACGTGGGTGTACAGCGTGGACCGGCTCACGCCCAGCAGCCGCGCGATCGAGGAGACCGTGGCGTCCGGCTGGGCCAGCAGCGCGCGGGCGTGGTGGATCTGCTCGGTGGACAGGGCGGGTGGCCGGCCGAGGCGCTGCCCGCGGGCCCGCGCGGCGTCCAGGCCCTCGCGGGTGCCCTCCACGATCAGCTCCCGGATGAACTCCGCCAGCGCGGCGAAGACGTGGAACACCAGCCGACCGCCGGGGGTCGTCGTGTCCAGCGCCTCGTGCAGCGACCGGAACCCGACCCCGCGCCGGCGGAGCTCGGTGACCAGGGTGATCAGGTCCTGCAGGGACCGGGAGAGCCGGTCCAGGCTCGGGACCACCAGGACGTCCCCGGGACGTAGGTAGTCCAGGCACGCGGTCAGCTCGGGTCGGTCGGCGCTGCGACCGGACAGTTTGTCGGCGAAGACGCGGATGCAGCCGGCGTCGGCCAGGGCTCGGGTCTGGCGGTCCAGGTTCTGCCCGGCGGTCGACACCCGTGCGTAGCCGACGAGCGCGCCGGCGAGGGCGGGTTCAGGGGCGAGCGGGTCGTCCAGGCCCTCGAGTTCAGACCCACCGATCATCGTCATGATCGAAGTGTACGAAAAACGGTCCAAGAACCGTTGTCCGACACGGAGACTTTCTGACACGTTTTTCAGTCAAGAATCCGGACCGTGGCCGCATGGCGGCAAACTCATCTGATCTTGTCCAAGAAACGATCCATACCCGACAAGATCACAGAGCGGGCGCGGTGGTGATCGGAGAGCAGCACCGACTCGGTCAGCCAGACGAAGCCGGCCAACCCCACCCGCCGGCCGACAATCTGTGCATGAGACCCACCGCGGTGACCACACCCGACGAGCCGAGAGAACCCGACACGGTCCTGGCCGAGGACCTCTCCGACTGCGGCCGGATCGTGGAGACCTTCCGCGACCAGGGCGCAGTCATCATGGACCTACGCGCCATCGACACCGCGACCGCGCAGCGGGTCCACGACTACGCGGTAGGCGCGGCGTTCGCGTTGCGCGCCAACGCCCAGAAGCTCGGCGCCGGCGTCTTCCTGGTCACCACCCGAGACCTGCCTCCCGAGCAGGAACGCCAGCTCCGCCACCGCTACGGATCCTGACCAGGACACCGACCCACACCCGCCACCCCTCGCCTGATCTTGTCCAGGAAGCGTTCCATACCCGACAAGATCAGAACGCGTGTCGATCAGGAACTCCCCGCCGGCGGGTCTTCCCCCTCGCCGCTGTCCGAGGTCACGGGCCGGTGACGCTGCGACCACTTCGTGAGCGACTGCAGCAGCACAGCGGTCGCTCCGATCAGCCCTACCGAGACTCCGCCGATCGCGGTGATCACCCCTGTGGTGCTGTCTCCCCCCGAGGACTCCCCCGGCGGATAGTTGTTGATCACAATCGGCGGGACGGCTGCCGCGGTCGGACGGTCCGACCCTCCTCCCAGAGGCGGCCTCGGCATCTCTGTAGACCCCGTCGTATCCGGCGAATGACTAGTCGACGGTGCTGTAGGCGACCGACTCACCGCCGGTGAGTCAGTCGCCGGCGACTGCATGACCCGTATGACTCGCTGCGCTTCGTCGGCCGACTGAAGCGCGAACAGCGAGGCCAGCAGCCCCGCGAGCAGCCCCATCAGCGTGACCGCAAGAGCCCCCACCAGCAGCAAATCCCCCCGCCGGTCTGGGCCTTCCTGCCTCCGCTGACGATCTCCCCCGTTGTCGGTCATGGAGGAGGTTGTACGCCACCGTCACGAACAGGCCGCGAACCGCGTCACTTCGATCTCAAGGGGAATCGTTCCGTTCCCGACAAGATCGTGAGTGGTGGTGCGGCGCTCGCGCCGTCGGGTCAGCGCACGGGGTAAGGCGGCCAGGGGTCGTCCGGGGGTTCGTCGTGGCGGGCCTGGTGGACGGCGATGCGTGCGGAAAGCGCCGCGCTGGGAAGTTCGGGCCAGCTCCCGCCGGGAGGCGGACGCAGATCCCACGGGCGGGGCAGGGCGAGCTCGTCCTCGGCGGGAGGTGCGAACACCACCGGATCCGGGGTCTCAGCCAGCGCGGGCGGGGCGACGAGGCGGATCCAGCGCTGCCGGGCGCCTTGACGGGTCCGGCCGGTGACCCGTCCGATCTCCCCCCAGCTCGCCCCCGCCTCCACCGCGGCCAGGACGGTGCGGTCCACCGCGGCGACCAACACCCGCTGGGCCTCGGCCATCGCGGCCAGCCGGACCAGCGGATCGGTGGCCTGCGGAGGCAGAGCGAGCAGCCGCCAGACCGCATCGAGATCGTCCACAGCCCGACGCTAGCCAGCACCACCTCGGCGGCAACACTCGTTGCCGAAGTCCGGGAGAGACGTTGTCACCACGTCGTGGTTGGCATGCGGCAACGACTGTTGCCGCCGAGGACGAGCCGACCTCCAGCTGCACCCCCGTACACCGGTGTACAGACCCGGCTGTGTGAATGGCCACCAGAAATGACCCGTCCCCACTAGTGGGGACGGGTCATTTCTGGTGGCCAGACTGTCGACCGTCCGGGGAGCCGCGCGATGCGACAACGAGCATTGCCGGCACGGAGAGACCACCTCACCAGAAATTGGCCGCTCCCATGCATGGGAGCGGCCAATTTCTGGTGAGGCCACAGCGCCGAGGCAACCGTGCCAGCACCCCGGCGCTTCCCGACGACAACAGTCGTTGCCACCGGGATGCGAGGGCATCCGCGCCTTCCCTCCATGGCCGTGCCTGCTCACGCCGGCCGGAATGGTAGCGGCAGCGATGCGGAGGGCATCCCGATGAGCGTCGTCGCCGCCTGCCTGACCGCAGCCTCGCTCCCGATCATCATCGGCATGCTCCTGCGCTATCTACCCGACGCCATCCTGACCCTGCTCGCCGGGATCATCGCGCTGTTCAGTCGCGATGCCACCCGCGTTCGCCGCGCCATGACACTCCTACGCGTCCTGCGAGGCACCCCACCCCAGTCCCGGGACCCCTCCCCACCCACCCAGCAATGATCTTGTCGAGAAACATTCGATTCCTGACAAGATCAGGCGAGGGGTGCTCGGCGGGACTCGCCTAGTTGACGACCTTGTACAGGCTGAAGCCGCCGTAGGCGACAGCGAAGAACAGGATGGCGAGAAGGTCACCGCGGGCGATCAGCTGGAACCCGTGGTCGTGGCAGCGGCTGAGCAGCCCCCGGCGCCGCCGGTAGCACAGCCGGCCGGTCGAGCGGGTCGCCGCGCCACAGCGGGACAGCCAGTACAGCCCCGCGAACCCGGGCAGGAGCACGAGGAACACGAACAGCACGATCATCGCGAGGCCTCTCCGGAGGTAGGCGAGACATCGACGGGCCCGCGCCGCGGTGCCGGGATGCCGGGCAGGATCCGCTCGCCGGCCATCCACCGTGTCAGCAGCTCCCGGTCGACCATCTGGATGCGGTGGCGCTGGCCGAAGGCCGCGGCCGCGTCGGTGAACCGGTTCGAGGTGACCAGCAGTGCGATGTCGGCCTGGTGGTCCGTCCACGCGCAGCCGTTGAAGTCCCGCACCTCGGACGGGCCCACCGGACGGCTGCGGTAGTGCTTGCACTGCACGGCGATCCGGGCCCCGCGTGGGGTGTGGGCGAGCACGTCCACGCCGCCGTCTCCCCGGCCCCCGACCACCCGCACCCGCTGGCAGCCGTCCCGGGTCAGGAGATCCGCGACGTGCTGCTCGAACCTGGCCGGGCTCAACGTGTCGAGATGGGCGGCCGCGGCCCTCCGTCCGATCTCGCGGATCCGGCTGGCGCGCACCGCGCGCCAGACCCCGACGGCAGCCAGCGCCAGGAGCAGCCCGAGCGGAAGCATCCACCAGCCCAGCACCTGCACGAGCACCTGGACCATCACGACGACAGCCACGGCGCAGAACACCACAATTGTCGCCAGATCCCCCCACCCCGGCCCGGGTGATGGGCGCCCTCGCGCCCGGCGAGCACTCGGACGACGACGCGGCGACGAAGACCCCCGATAAGCCACCCATTCACTATTCGCGCACAACACGTCGCATGAGGGTGCTTCGGCGACGTAGCGAGGACATCCGGTCACGCAAACGGCACGAGAACCGGCCCGCGCCCGCCTGTTAGGACGACGAAAACGTGCGTTTTCAATCCTGCGCGCCAAGATGGGGTGCCGGTAAGAAACGTGTCACCAGGTGCAAACGCGGGTGATCTTTAGTTGTGCCTCCTTGTGGTGGTGGGCTGTTGGTGCCTGGCGGGCCGGGCCATGATGTTCGGGCGTGGCCCGGTCACTGGATCTCGATGAGCTCGTCGAGCATTGGATATTGGTGGATGACGAGCGGGAGCTGATCGCTGGCAAGCGTGGGCCGACGCGGCTCGGCTTCGCGGTGATGTTGAAGTTTTTCACGCAGATGGGTCGGTTCCCGCGGGGCCGCAGCGAGGTGCCGGACGAGGCTGTGGAGTACGTGGCCCGCCAAGTCGGTGTCGAACCGGGCGACATGGGCTTCTACGAGTGGACCGGCCGGACGATCAAGTACCACCGGGTGCAGATTCGTGAGCATCTGGGCTTCCGGGAGTGCTCGGTCGCCGACGCGGACCAGCTGGCCGAGTGGCTGGCCGGCCATGTGTGCGAGGCCGAGCGGCGCTCGGAGCTGGTCCGCGGCGAGCTGCTGGCGCGGTGCCGCGCTGAGCGGATCGAACCACCAGCCGCAGGCCGGATTGAGCGGATCGTGCGCTCGGCGCTGCATCAGGCGGAGCAGGCGCTGACTGCCCGGGTCGCCGGCCGGCTGTCCGTCGACGTCGCCGGCCGACTACGGGCGCTGGTCGCGGTCGATGTCCCGGATGACGACACCGGTCAGGACTCGGTGCTGGCGCTGATCAAGTCGGTGCCTGGCAACGTCAGTCTGGACTCGATGCTCACCGAGATCCGTAAGCTGCGGGCGGTCCGCGCGGTCGAGCTGCCCGGCGGGCTGTTCGCGGATGTCGCCCCGCGGGTTGTGGCGTCTTGGCGGGCTCGCGCGGTGGTGGAGTCCCCGTCGCACCTGCGTGACCATCCCGAGCCGCTGATGCTGGCGCTACTCGCGGCGTTGCTGCACCACCGGCTTCAGGAGATCACCGACACGCTCGTCGAGCTGCTGATCTCGACGGTGCACCGGATCGGCGCGCGGGCGGACAGGAAGGTCACCGACGAGCTGGTCAACGCGTTCAAGCGGGTGACTGGCAAGGAGAACATCCTGTTCGCGATCGCCGAGGCCTCGCTCGACAGCCCCGACGGGCAGGTCCGCGAGGTGGTGTTCCCGGCCGTGGCTGGCGGGGAGCAGACGCTGCGGGAGCTGGTGCACGAGTTCAAGACCAAGGGGCCGGTGTACCGGCGCACCGTGCAGACCACGTTGAAGGCCTCCTACTCCAACCATTACCGGCGCGGGCTGATCGCGCTGCTCGGGGTGTTGGAGTTCCGGTCGAACAACGACACACATCGGCCGGTTCTCGACGCCCTCGACCTGATCCGTCGGTACGCCGACACCCGGCTGACCTACCTCCCGGCCGGCGAGTCCGTGCCGACCCACAAGGGGCTGCTCGGCGACTGGACGGAGCTGGTGTTCACCGACCCGGCCAAGGGCCCGAAGCGGGTCGTCCGCGGCGTGTATGAGATCTGCACCTTCCAGGCGCTGCGTGACAGTCTGCGGTGCAAGGAGATCTGGGTCGTCGGCGCGGAGAAGTGGCGCAACCCCGACGAGGACCTGCCGGCCGGATTCGAGGCCGACCGGGCCGGCCACTACGCCGCGCTGCGCAAGCCGCTGGACCCGACCGTGTTCATCGACCAGTTGCGTGAGGAGATGCGCGCCGAGCTGGCAGCGCTCGACCTCGCGGTGCCGAAGCTGCCCTGGCTGGAGATCGCCGAGCGGGGCAAGAACGGGCCGATCAAACTGAGCGACCTGGATGCCGCGCCCGAGCCGCGCAACCTGCGCCGGCTGAAGGCCGAGGTGCGGTCCCGGTGGGGCACGGTGCCGCTGATCGACATGCTCAAGGAGGCGGTGCTGCGCACCGGCTGCCTCGCGGCCGCGACCACCGCGGCCGGCCGCGGTGACCTGCCCCCCAAGATCCTCGCCGAGCGGTTGATGCTCGCGATCTACGCCTACGGCACCAACACCGGCATCCGCGCGATCGCCGGCTCCGCGCAGAACGGCCACAGCGAGGACGACATCCGCTACGTCCGGCGCCGCTACCTGACCACCGAGCTCGCCCGCACGATCGCCATCGAGATCGCGAACGCCACCTTCGCCGCCCGCGAGCGGCAGGTCTGGGGCGCCGGTTCGACCGCCGTGGCCAGCGACTCGACGCACTTCGGCGCGTTCGACCAGAACATCTTCACCGAGTGGCACTCCCGCTACGGCGGCCGCGGCGTGCTGATCTACTGGCACGTCGAGCGCAAGAGCATGGCCATCCACTCCCAGCTGCTCACCTGCTCGGCGTCCGAGGTCGCCGCCATGGTCGAAGGCGCGATGCGCCACGACACGGCGATGAAGGTCGAGGGCAACTACGTCGACTCCCACGGCCAGTCCGAGATCGGCTTCGGCATCACCCGGCTCCTCGGCTTCGACCTGCTACCCCGCATCAAACGGATCAACAAGGTCCGCCTCTATCGGCCCGCCGCCGGCGCACCCGACGCCTACCCCCAGCTCACGCCGGCGCTAACTCGGCCGATCCGCTGGGACCTGGTCGCCGAACAGTACGACCAGATGATCAAATATGCGACCGCGATCCGGACCCGCACTGCCTCCGCCGAGGCAATCCTGCGCCGCTTCACCCGCACGAACGCGATCCACCCCACCTACCAGGCCATGATCGAGGTCGGCCGAGCCCAGCGGACCCTGTTCGTCGCCCGCTACCTGCGCGACCGCGACCTGCAACGCGAGATCAACGAAGGCCTCAACGTCGTCGAGTCCTGGAACCGCGCCAACAGCGTCATCTTCTTCGGCAAGGGCGGCGACATCGCCACCAACCGCCGCGACGAACAAGAGCTGTCCGTGCTCTGCCTGCGGGTGCTGCAGGCCGCCCTGGTCTACGTCAACACGCTGATGGTCCAGGACGTCCTCGCCGACGACTGGACCGACCAGCTGACCGACGCCGACCGACGCGGCCTCACGCCCCTGTTCTGGACCCACGTCGCCCCGTACGGCGAGGTGAAGCTCGACATGACCAGCCGCCTGGTGCTCAGCGAGTGAACCCGCGCGAGGCCCAGTCGGAAAGGACCCGCGCCGTGGTCCCTTTCTAGGACGTCTGGTCACGGCTGGTCGCGCAGGCGGTGGCGAGGGGGCCTGGTCTGCCGAGCAGGTAGCCCTGTCCCAGCTCGATGCCGGCCGCGAGGACGGCGTCATGTTCCTCGACGGTCTCGATCCCTTCCGCGATCACCTTTGCGTGGATCTTTCCGGCGAGGACAACCAGGCCTGCCGCGAGCGCGGCGCGCACGGGGTCGCGGTCGATGCCGCGGGTGATGGTGTGGTCGAGCTTGATGATGTCCGGTCGGAGCGCGATGAGCTGCTCGAGTCCGGAGTAGCCGGTGCCGGCGTCGTCGACGGCGATATGCACGCCGGTTCCACGCAGCAGCCTGACAGCCTCGATGGCGTCCGGAGTGTCCGCCCACCGCTCGTGCTCGGTCACCTCGACGATGAGGCGGCTGGGGTCGGGCAGGTCGAGTGTCAGGGGAAGTAGACCGTGGGCGACGGTGCTGGGCGAGGCGTTGACCGCGAGCTTCACTCCCGGAGGCAGGTCAGGGAGAGCGGCGAGGGCCCGTCTGATGGCGATCGTCTCCAGTTCAGAGTAGAGATCAACGGCGCGAGCGTCCGCGTACCAGCCCTCGGTGTCACGGGTACGGCCGAAGCAGTCGGCGGGGAAGCGGGACAACGCCTCGACCCCGGTCACCTGCCCGGTCGCCATCCGCACGATCGGCTGGTAGACGATCCGTGGGCCGCCGGTGTCGATGAGACGGCTAATACAGCGCCACACGCCGCTGCGGGTCTCCCACAGCCTGCGCAGATCAATCAGGAACTCCTGCAGGAACGACGCGATGAGGCCCAGGAAGCGGCCCTCACGGGGCGCCAGCCCCGGCCGAGGCCGGTGGGCCACGCAGGCGCGCAGGCCGTATGGCTCGCCCTGCGCGTCGGACAGGTCAGTGACCGCGTACGCCCCGATGTCGAGATCTTTGATGATGTTCGACTTGGCGGTCTGGGGCTCGCTGCGAGCGTCGCCGATGACCAGGGGGATTCTGGCGTCCTGAATCTCACGGGACAGCTGCCGTCCTCGCGTGACCGTCACCCCGGGAGCAAGACCGAAACTCGCGCCGTCCCCGCTCACAACCTGGGTGACGGCCAGATCGCCCTCCCAGATGCTCAGCGACACGGCATCCATGTCCAGATGCCGACGAAGTACGTCCAGAAGATCCAGCACCTTCTGGTCGGGCGCGAGCACCGCCTCGGTCGGCGGACCGAAGGTCTTCGTAGCCATCGCTCTCGCCCCCTCGCGAGATCGACAAGCCAATGACGGCCTGTCCTCTCCCCATACCCGCCCGCTGACAACAAACCTGAATTCGATCTTCAAGAAAGGATCGTTTCCTGAAGATCTGCCCGAGAAGATCGACAAGGGCCCCGGAGTCGTCAAAAACTCCTTCAAAAACTGGCACCGTCAAGAACCGTCGACAGACCGTTTCCTGAGATGATCGCGGTCGTGACCGCAGCTTTCGAGCCCACCGAGCTCCTCGCCGCCGAGCCGGCGGTGCTCACCCACATCCGCATCGGCTACGCCCGGGTGTCGACCGGCGGGCAGAACCTCGAACGCCAACTCGACGCGCTCACCGCCGCCGGCTGCCGGCGGATCTTCGCCGAGAAGCAGTCCGGCCGCGACACCGACCGCCCCGAACTCGCCGCATGCCTCGCCTTCACCCAGCCCGGCGACACGCTCGTCGTCCCCGCGCTCGACCGGCTCTCCCGATCCCTCCAAGACCTGATCACGACCGTGGGCGACCTACGCCGCCGTGGCATCGGGTTCACCTCGCTGCACGAGAACCTCGACACCACCACCCCCGGCGGCCGGCTCGTCTTCCACGTCTTCGCCGCGCTGGCCGAGTTCATCCGCGAGCTCATCGTCGCCGGCACCCGCGAGGGCCTGGCCGCCGCCCGCGAACGCGGCCGCGTCGGCGGACGGCCCACCGTCGCCACACCGGAGATCATCCGCGCCGCCCGCGACATGCTCCCCAACCCCGACGCCAGCGTCACCTCGATCGCGAAGCTCCTCGGTGTCAGCCCCGGCACCCTCTACAACCACATCCCGGACCTGCGCGAGCTACGCGCCGCCGGCCGGACCCGCCACCAGCTCGCCGCTTCGCCGCAGGCCAGCTAGATCACCGCCGTTTGCACCTGGTGACGCGTTTCTTACCGACACCCCAAGATGTCCGGCGTCCCTGGGGACGCCGGACCAGCTCACGGAGTGAGATCCAACAGGCGCACCGGCTGGCCCACCCACCGGTCCGGCGCCGCCGTCGCGATCACCGCACCCTCGGGACGCTCCGGGGTGGGCTCGGCCGCGTACCGGACATGCGCCGGCGCCCAGCCCTCATCACGGGCCACCGCGAGCGCGGCCGCCAGGTCCAGCTCCACGATCGTCACCGCAGGCAGCGCGGCGATGTGCTCGGCGGTCCCCGGCCTGGCCCGGTCCGCCTCCACCAGCGCACACGCCGGCGCGTACAGGAAATGCCCCGGCTCGGTGTGGGCGAGGTGAATCAGCTCGGAGGCCAACCTGTTGCCGTGCCCGGCCGAGACCATCGCGGTGTCATCCAGCACCACGTGCAGCGCGGCGCTCACCGCCCCAGCGCCCGCGCCAGCCGACGGTCCAGCTCCGCCCGGGCCTGCGCGGCCTCCTCCTCCGTCGGGTCGTAGCCGCTCCACTCCCGCAGCACCACCCGCGCCCGCTCGGCACGCTCCGCACGTTCCGCCGGCGTCAGCAGCGTGCTCGCCAACCGGGCCAGATACGCCCGCAACGACAACCCCTCCGCTGCCGCCACCTCCGCCAGCCGATCCCGCGCCTCCGCCGGAATCCGCACATTCGCATCCGCCACCACGGCCTCCTCCCGATCCACTCCCCCGCAGGATACGGGTACGCGGACGTACCCGTATCGGATCTCGGCTACCCGGCGGCGGCCGCGCTGCCGGGCGCCGGCAGCCAGGTGAGATGGAGGCGAGTAGGCGACGCGGCCAGCCAGATCAGGGTTGCAGAACTCTCCTCCACGCGTCCCCGGCGCAGGCCCGGGATACCGCAGAGCTCTCCCTCAAAAACGGCTGGCATCAGATAGTCGATGACGGCGGCAACCGTAGGACCGCCTGCCCACTCGAGACGGACCGTGTCCCCTACGCCGATCCATCCGTGAGTCCAGTCGGCCTTGGCGAGGAAGGTACCGAGCCCGTCAACAACCAGCCCCAGCAGTACAGCTGCCAGGTTGCCACGCCCGCACTTCCACTTGCTCGCCTCCAGCTCCGTCATGCAATCGCCAGCGATCACGGCAAGGGCAGGAAGCTCGACTTCGGTCACTCCGACATCCTCGGTTCGACCGGTGCGCTGGTCATCGGTACGGCGCGCCGAAGGACCATCGCCAGGCCACGGCGAAGCCCGCCCTGGCGAGCAGAATTTTCGCTTGCGGATATGCAAGCAAGATGCTTGCCGCCGTGCTGGCCATGGCGCCAGACTCTGGCCAGACGATGTCCGGGTGGAGCAAGTAGGGAGATGGCGTTGACGACGGTGGCGGTCTATAGCGAGAAGGGCGGCGTCGGGAAGACGGCGCTGGCGTCCGGGCTGGTGGCGGCTGCGGCCGCGCGTGGGATGCGGGTCCTAGCCGTCGATCTGGACCCGCGGCACACGCTGACGGATGAGCTCGGCGTCGACAGCCCGGCGTACTCCGTCAACGACCTCCTGTTCATCGACCCCAACGACCCGGACCCGGCTGACGCGGCCGAGCTGGTTCAGGACGCCCTCTCCCCCGCCGGCGAAGCATGGCCAGATCTGGTGCGGGTCTTGGCCGCCGAGCGGGCTCTGTCCCACCGGGAGGTCGACGCCACCATCGGCCTCGAGCACCGGCTCGCCCGCGCCGTGCGAGGAGTCATCGACGTGGACCTGGTCGTCATCGACGTTCCCCCGCGAGCCGGCGGCCGGCTCGCGGGGGCTGCGCTGGTCACCGCAAACGTGGTGGTGATCCCCGCGACCCTGACCCTCGATGGGTACATCGGGGCCGGCGAGGCGATGACGACGGTCCGACACATCCAACGCGGCCCGAACCCCGATCTGCAGGTGGCGGGGATCGTACGGAGCATCACGCCTCGGCCGGTCCGGCAGATCCACCAAGAGTTGGACCGTCAACTCGCCGAGACCTACCCCGATCTGCTTCTCGACGCACGCATCCCGCACTACGCGGTACGTGAGGAGGCCCGCACCGCGTCGGTGCCCATCACGAGCGCACCGGGCCGCGAGGCCCGGACCTTGGCATCCGCATACGGCTCTGTGCTCGACATCGTGATCAAGGGGGACTGATGGCCCGCTCGCTCATCCAGCAGGGCCGTGGCCGGCTACAGAAGGCGGGCGACGCCTACACAGATCCGGCCGTCATTCCTGCAGTTCCCACGTCGCGCCCTCGCCCAGAAGCATCCGAAGATGATGGCGAGAACGCCAGCAAATCTGCTAGCGAAAAAGCTAGCAATAAAGCTGGCTCGGATGCTGACTCTTCCGCTAGCGATACTGCCAGCGCTCACGCCAGCACGATAGACAGCAGGTCCGCCAGCTCTGGTGATGGCAACGAGATAGCACCAGAGCTGGCAGAACAGCCAGCACCTAGGCCAGCGCGCCGGCGCGGCCGCCCCCCCGGTCCCCGGCGCGTAGCCCTCTCTGTCCGTATCAGGGCCGAGACAGACGCTCGCCTCACCGCTGCCGTGGAGACAGCGGGCATGGGACCGCAGGAGATCGTGGAGGAGGCTCTGGCGGCATGGTTCGACCGTCACGAGCGTCGCCAGCGCGGCAAAAGCGCCAGCATTTCCGCCAGCGGAAATGCTGGCTACTCTGCTATCGCTGCCGAAGGCCTGACATGACCTGTGGAGCCGCCTGGCCAGGGATGCGCGGCTCGGGCCGCGCATCGGTCGTCCGAGCAGCATCGGTGCGGGCTGTGGTCAACCCGCTTGGACGATGCGTGGCCCGAGCCTGGCGGCTGCGGGCCGTGGGCGCGGTGCGCGTGCCGCGGCAGAGAGGCTGACATCAGATCTTGATTCGGCGATGATAATCGCGGTGGCGAGTTCAAAACGTTCGTTTTTAACGACGCTCCGCCCAAAGGGTGGGGCTGGCGCCCCACCCCGATGAAGCTGGATCTTTCAGAACATCTTGGCCGTGAGCTCGCGACCTTCATGCCACTCGAACGTCGTCCGACTCCACGATGGGCAGATCCGGAGTGATCGTCGCGGGTGCCTCGAACAGGGCTCCGGAGTTGGTACCTGGAACAGTCCGGAGGTAGGTGAAACCAGCACGGCGGTAGTACTCCTGGAGCTGGTGGTTCGTTGACCAGACGTCGATACGAACGACATCAGCGCCCGCCTTGGCCGCCCGTGTCTGGGTCCAGGTGATGAGACATGCTCCGATTCCGCGGCCGCCGAGGCCTGGGGCAACGTTCGCTTTGAACACGTACCGGGCAGGGACCGCGAGTTCCTCAGGCGTCCACAAGGACGGATCGCCGTGTGGCGAGGTCGTGATCGTCCCGACGGCAGGGCCACCGGGCTCGAGCGCGGCCATGACGGTCGCACCTTGGTCGATCCAAGCGACGATCTTCTCCCGTGGAAACGGCGTCGACCACTGATCGGTGCCGTGCAACGTCATCAGCCGGGCCGCAGTCTCCCGACGCCAGCGGAGGATCGTGTCCGCGTCGTCCGGCACCGCCCCACGCAGGTAGAGCGTGGGGGTCATGGGTGACGCTCGTTGCCGCGGCCTGCGACGTCGTAGACGACTCGATGCATGTCCGAACGGTAGACGGTTTCGGTGACGCGGAGGACCCTGCCGCCAGGCGTCTCGTAGGACACCCGCTGCCTGATCAAGGCGAATACGCCAGCGGGGGCTTCGAAGAAGCCGGACTCCACTGCCGTCAGGGGACGCCCGGACAGGTAGTCCCGGTGCAGCCGCATCGGGTGCCCGCGCTCCGCCACGAACGATGTGGTGCCCTGGCTGATGTCGTGTGGTGAGGCCAGCTCGGGGATCTCATCTACCAGCCAGCGGGGGAAGATCGACGCCTCGATTGAGGCTGGGACGTCGTCGACTGAGCGCCAACAACGTCGCATTACCAGCGGAGCGTTCGGCTCAACATCGAGCAGAGTCGCCTGATCGGCAGTCGCGGGAACGTTCAGGCATTCAAAGCGCTGGCTCGGTCGACGCATCGCCTCCAGGACATCCGTCATCCATGAGTCCTGAGCGGTGATCCCCTCCCGACGATCAAGATCTTCGCTGTGAGTCGCGTAGATCGTCAGAAGTTGATGATCTATCACATACGTACCTGACCCGTGGATTGTCTCCACGATTCCAGCCGCCGCCAGCCTCTTCACCGCGTTGCGGGCAGTCGTCGACGACACGCTGTACTGCTTCTGGAGCTGCGGCTCCGTTGGGAGACGGCCTGTCTCGCCGAACTCTCCCGCCTCGATCCGAGTGCGCAGGTCATCTGCGACCCGCTGGTACGCAGGCACGTGTCGCCGAGCCGGTGTCATCGCCCCTCCCGAAAAGTCATGGCCATGAATGTACTCAGAGCCCTTGACCGGTTGGAGCTGACGGGTCACGATGCTCATCACAGTCATTGCAATGACTGTGATGAGAGCTCCGGCCAGTGATCGCAACACTGGCCGGAGGGATCCGCCCCCGACTGCACCGGAGGTCAGACCCATGGGCAATCCTGCCCGATTCCCGACTCTCCGCCGTCCTGACCTGGCCGGGGGGGTGCGCTGATCATGGATTGGCGTCACCGTGCCCTGTGCCGCGATGAGGACCCGGAACTCTTCTTCCCTGTTGGTACGACCGGCCCGGCCGAGCGCCAGGTCGAAGAGGCGAAGGCCGTCTGCAGGCGTTGCCCGGTCACGAGCGACTGCCTGAACTGGGCGTTGGACACCGGGCAGGACTCCGGTGTCTGGGGTGGTCTGTCCGAGGACGAGCGCCGGGCGCTGAAGCGCCGGGAGCGTCTGAGGGTCAGGACGTCATGACCGCCCCCATCACTGCCGCGGAGGAGCGGCTGGACCAAGCGCACAGCGTCTATCTCGCTGAGGTCGCGCGGTTGGACGAGATCCTGCGCGTCACCGCCGACGCCATGCAGACCCCCCGGGCCAGGAATCTGCTTCGTCTGGCCGCGCGGGCGTTGTCCGAGGCGTCCGAGGCCACCGTGGCGTCGGCGGTGACGCTCGCGTCGCCCGCCGGCGGCGCGGAGAGCGAGACCGCGCTACGGGTCGCGACGCGGGCTATGGCCCTGTGCTCCAGGGCGTTCGCGGCGATGGGTCTGGCCTACCCGCCGTCCCGGCTGCGGACGGCCGACGCCCGGTTGATGGACATCGCCTGGGCGATTCGGCACGCCGACCACGACGCCGACCACGGTCAGGCGGTGGCCTCATGATCGCGACGGCGTGGACGACGGTGTTCGAGGTCCGCCCCGAGCTGCTGGGCGCGGAGGACCTGTGGTGGCTCACGGCGTCCGGTCTCGATCTGGAGATCGACACCGTGGTGGCGGTGGACAGCCCGCGGCAGGGCTGGACGGGCCACGGCCTGGTCGGCCAGTGCCCGGTCGCGGTGGCGGTGTGGCCCCAGCCGGACGCCGGGGTGATGCAGGTCGAGTTCGCCACGGACGCGGTGGACGAGGCCGAGCACCAGGAGCTGGCGGCGGTGGTGAGGGACTGGCTGGGGGACCGGCTGGTCACCTGCTGGGACCTGTCCGCGCTGGAGGCGTCGCGCCAGGGTGGGCTGCGGTCCGCCCTGGCCGTGGCGGCTGACTGGGTGTCGATCTGCGCGGCTTGGATGGCCTGCTGGGTCGCGGTTGTGCTGGCCGTGCCCGATGGGCTGGTGGCGACCTGGATGCCTCTGGCCGGCGGGGTGCCGGACGCGGTGGCGGTGGCGGCCGGGGGCTGGCTGGTCCGTGAGATCGGCCGGCCCACCGCCGATCTGCTGGACCCGACGGCCCCCGACCGCCTCCACGACTGGCTGGACTACCTGCGTCGCCGGGCGATCCCGCTGCTGCTGGCGGTGGCGGTCGTGGTGCTGGGTGCGGGGTGGGTGGCATGACCGCCGGCCCGTACCTGCTGGTCACTGACACGGTGATGGATCTGGGCCGGGCGTGGGCGACCTGGCAGGAGACCCAGACCGAGCTCGCTGGGGCCGCCCGCGCGTACGCCGCGGCGATCGAGGCGGAGACGGAGGCGTTGGTCGCCTACGCGGCCGCTGTCGCCCGCGGCGACCTGATCGACGCCAGCGTGGCCCAGCAGGCCCGCGTCGCGCTGGCGGCCGCGCTGAGCGCGCGGGAGACCGCGGCGCGTGCGGTGGGTGCGGCCCGTTCGCTGGTGGCGGTTCGCGCGGCCCAGGTCGTGGTGGACCAGGCCCGCCGGGTCGCCGCCTCGCCGGTGGCGGATCCGGGGGTGTCCCGGTGAGCGCGGCGCCGGCGCGGTGGGAGCGGGCCGCGCTCACGGTGCTGCCCGCGGCGCTGGGCGCCGGGGTGTTCGCGGTCGCGTTCGTCCACGTGCACGACGTGGCGCGGTGGGCGGGTCAGCCGGAGTGGGCGTCGTGGATGCTCGCGTGCACCGGCGAGCTGATGGCGATCGCGGCCGGCGCGGCGATCCTGGCCTGCCGCCGGCACGGGGTGTCGATCTTCTGGCCGGTGGTCGTGCTGCTCGCGGCGATCGTGTTCTCCGGGGCGTGCAACCTGCAGGCCGCGGGCGCGGACGCCTTGCAGGACGATCCAGGCCAGTGGGTGCAGATCATGGCGATCTGGCCGGTGATCGCGTTCGGCCTGGTGTCGCTGCTGAAGGTCAGCACCCCGCACGGCGACCACGAGGACCAGGCGGACGTCGCCCAGGCCCCGCGGGCCGCCGCCGAGGCGGAAGCCCCGCAGCGGACCGCGGTCGCGTCGGCGGTCGTTCCCGCGGCGCCCCCGATCGTCCGCACGGTCGAGACGGCACCGCCGCCGGTCGTCTCGGTCAGCGAGACAACCAACGAGACGGTGACCGAGACGCCGGCCCCATCCGTGTCTCGGTCTCGCCCGGTGGCGTCTCGGTCGGATGTCTCGCCGTCGTCTCGGTCCCGGCGGGCCGGCGCGAACAAGACGCAGAAGGCCCCTGTCTCGCAGCGCGAGGCGATCGCCGCCTACATCAACGCGCAGTTGGACGCGGACCCCGAGGCGGAGCTCAGCGGCGCGGAGCTGGATCGCCGGTTCGGGACGAAGAACTACGGCGCTCGGGTGCTCCGCGAGGTGCGGGCCGCCCGCGCGGCGGAGGCCGCCCGGATCGCCGGTGAGGCGGACGAGCTGACCGGCTGGGTGCCGGCCTCACCCGAACTGATCACCGTCCCGGCGGCACCGGCACTGGCGCCGGCGGATCCCGAGCGGGACCCGGTGCGGATCGCCGCGGCGTTGTCCGGGGGCACCGAGGACCTGGTGGGTGCCGGCCATGCGCACTGACCCGACCACGGCCCGGCGGCGGTCGTTGGCCAGCCGGTGGGAGCGCCGGCAGGTGCGGCTGGTGTCCCGGCAGACGGCGGCGACCACACCGGCCGAGGCGGCCGGGGCGGCGTGGGACTACCTGCGGGCCGGGCTCGCGGATCCGGCGGTGCCCCCGGCGCGGCGCGCCGAGGTCGCCCAGGCGGCGGCGCGGGTGCTGGTGGAGCTGGGCGACCAGCTCCACCAGGCCGCCACCGCCACCCCGGGGGGTGCTCACCGTGGGTGAAAGTGCGGAAAGTGCGGAGAGTGCGATCGCCGCACTCGAGGCGGCCGCGGGGGAGGGGCAACACGCGCCCGCGCGCGTGAGGGTACACCGCACTTCCCGCACTTTGCCGGCCCCCTGGACGGCCACGGTCCGTAGCCGGCTGTTGGAGTCCGAGGCGGTCGCCGCCCCGCCGGCGGAGGTCGCCGGGATGGCCCGGTACATCGCGACCGGGCCGTGGTGCGCGGGGTACGCGCTGCGGCTGCGGCGGGTCGCGGTGGTGTGGCTGATGGTCGTGGCGGTGCCGACCGCGGGGGCCGCCTACCGGCTGGCCTGGCTGCTGCACGGCGGCCTGGGTGCCCGGGTGCTGTGGACGGAGGGGACCGCCGGGCCGGGCGAGGGCCGGGTCCAGCGGTGGCTGGCCACCCATCACCGCCGGCCCCCGGCGCTGGCCGACGTCGCGGACGTCGCCGGCGAGCGCGGCACCCACCCGGCGGTCACGACGGCGGTGCTGGCCGCGACCGCCGCCTGCTACGGCGCCGCGTGGCTGGCCGCCCGTCCCGGCCGGGTCGGGGCGGTCCTGTTCCTCCTCCTCATCTTCGTGATCTTCCTGTGATTCGTGATCTTCCCGTGTCCCTGTGTTCAGAGAGGACCTGTCCCATGACCCCCACGCCCACCACCCCGCACACCGAGCTGCTGGCCGCGACGACCCAGGCATCCGCGATCTCCGGTGGGGTCACCGGCGGCGTCGTGACGATGCTGGCGCTGATCGGCTTCGGCTGGCTCGTCTTCGTCCTGATCAAGAAGGACAAGCTGAAGGTCGCCCACGTCTTCGCGGTCGTGCTGGCCGCGTTCGTGTTCCAGCTGACCCCGATCGGTCAGCTCGCCTACGGCCAGGCCATGGCACTGCTGTCCGGCTTCTCCACCGTGGCGGCGTGACATGGAGGGCCTGATCGCGCTGTACCTGCTGTACGTGTTCTGGAAGACGACGGTGGAGGCGGCGACGAACATCGTCGCCGCGGTGAAGGGCCGGCCGATCGTCGTCGGCTCCCGGGCCGGTGCGGAGGCGGAGGAGGTCGCCCGCTACGCCACCCGCGGCGCGGGCACCACGCTGGGCCTGCTCGGCTGGCTGCTCGCCCAGGCGTTCCACGCCGGGCGGGAGGCCGCGGACGACCGGTACGGCGACCGGATCCACCTGGCCCGGGAACGCCGCCGCTACGCCCGTGCCGAGCGGCGCGCCACCCGGGTCCGGCGTCACACCGAACGCCGCGGCCACAACCCACAGGACGCCGCGGGGACAGCACCAGACGGGGCCGCGCCGACCTGTCAGATCTGCGGCCAGCCCGGGACCGACACCGACCAGCTGGTCACCAACGGGGCGGTGACCGTGCACCAGTCCCACCTCGCCGACGACGAACTGCTGCCCCACTGCGACGTCTGCGGGAAGCGCGGCCAGGCGGACGACCCGCTGGTCACCAGCGAGCACGGGCAGACCGTCCACCGCTCCCACCTGCCCCCGCGCTGCACGGTCTGCGGCCACCGAGGCTTCGTCGACGACCCGCTGGTCACCACCGACAGCGGCGCCCGGATCCACCGCTCCCACCTGGACACCCCACCCGCCGAGCCGGTGGTCGAGGAGCCGGTGGTGGTGATCGTGATCGAGGACCCCGCGCCCACCACGACCACGCCGCCGGCGGGGAAGCCGATCGCCGCGGACGTGACCGACAGCACCGGTCAGCGGGTGGACGCGGTGTGGGAGCAGCCCGCGGCCGCCGCCTGGGCCTCGCTGCGCAAGCCCACCCCGTGACCCGCCGACAGGTCCTCCGCTGGCAGCCGCGGCCCGACCCGCCGCGCTGCCGCGGCCCTCCACAGCCCCGGCCGACCCCATCCCCCGACCAGCCCCACACCCCCACCTGGAGGACGTCATGACCGATCAGTCCGCGGAGATCATCGACCTGCCCGGCGCCATCGCCTACCTGCAGGCGCTCACCGGCAACATCAGCCACACCACCGACACCGAGCTCGAGGTCCTCCTCGCCGGCCTGGCCCAGGTCGAACTGAACGACGACGACGTGGTGGGCAACATCGCCGCCGCCCGCGACGGGCTGACCGCCGCCCACGGCCTGTTCACCCTCGCGCTGGACAGGTTGCTCGGCGAGCACCAGGCGGTCGCCGAGACCGTCGCGGCCGCCGGCGGCGCCGACGCGGTGGCGCGCGACAGCGCCTTCTACGGCCAGGGCTAGTCCGGCCCGGCTGTGCCTGTGCGGCCCACCCCGATCCGTCGGGGTGGGCCGTGCGGAGACCGCCGGACCCCACCACCGCCCCGTCCGAGGAGAGGAGAGCCGCTGTGACGGCCACCAGCACCAGCACACGCCGGACCCGGTCCGCGCCGACCCCGGCGGCGATCCTCGCCGCGGCCGCCGCGACCGGCGACGCCGACACCGCCGCGGCGATGGTCGGCGCGGCGATCGACGCGGACACCGCCGCCCGGGCCGCGGCCCGGCTGGAGGCCGACACCGCCCGCGCCCAGAACGACCCGCTGGTCATGCGCCTGGTCAACGGCGCCGCCGAGGCCACCGCGAAGGCCCGCGCCGCGGCGGCGGCCGCCGCCGACGACCCGGACCGCGCCGCCGAGCTGCACGCCGTCGCCGACGCCCACCAGCGCCGCGCGGTCGCGCTACGCGCCGCGGCGCACGAGGCGTTGCACCGCCGCCGCGGCCGGGTGCTCCGCGTCCGCGCGCAGGCCGCCCCGTTCGCCGTGATCGGCCTGCTGTGGGCGGCCGCGGCCGCCGGCCAGATGGTCCCGAACGGCGGCTACACCCTGTCCGGGATCTACTTCGCCCTCGCGGTCGTGTGGTGGTGGGCCCGGGGCCGCACCGCCGGCTGGGCCGACCGGGCCCGGCGCTACCGGTACACCGTCCTGGTCACCACCGCCGGCGCCACCTGGACCGTCTGGGCGTGCATGACCGGCCCCGGCGGGTGGCGCGCCGCGGTGCTGTGGGCCGGCGGCTACGCCCTGGCCGCCCCCTACTGGAACCGGGTCCGGATCCCCGACCCGCCCGCCGAGATCCCCGCCCCGCCGGTCGAGGAGGAGACCCCGCCGGCACCGGTCGAGGTGGAAGACCAGCGGCCTCTGGTCGTGCAGCTGTGGGACGCCTGGATCGGCGGCCCCGGCGGGCTGTTCGAAGGCGCCGAACTGACCGGCCGCCAGGAGATCGCCCACGGGGAGAAGTACCTCGCCGTGCTGAACCGGGCCGCCGGCCAGAACCGCCTCATCCTGCAGGCCCGCGCCTACCAGGTCGCCGGCCGGATGGGCATGGCCCAGGGCCAGATCGACGTCGAGACCCATCCCGATGGGGAGCACCTGGCCTGGGTCACCTTCACCCTGGACCGCGGCGGCGCGATGGGCTCCCTGGACTACCCCGGCCCGCAGGCCTGCTACGACCCCGACACCGGCCTGATCCACTGGGGTCGCTGGCCCGACGGGCAGCTCATGCCCTGGGAAGCCATGCACCTCAAGCGCGGCGCCTACTCCGGAGTCCTGTTCGGCGCCTCCGGATCCGGCAAGAGCCGGCTGATCGAACAGCTGTGCCTCACGCTGCTGTCCACCGGCCTGGCCACCGTCTGGATGATCGACCCCCAGGACGGGTCCTCGCTGCCCACCCTGGCGAAGTACGCCGACTGGGCGGTCACCGGCACCGGCGGCGGGCGGATCACCGCGCTGCTCGAAGCCGTCGACATGGTCGGCGCCATCCGCACCGAGAACAACGGCCTGGTCGGCGGTGACCGCGGCAAGGTCCACGCGATCTCCCCGCGGATGCCCGCCCTCTTCGTGATCATCGACGAATGTCACATGATCTTCGATCCGAAGATCGTCGGCAGGGAGAACGCCGCCCGCAATGCGGAGATCGTCGACCGGATCGCCCGCGCCTACCGCAAGGCCGGCATCGGCGTGATCTTGGCCTCGCAGTACTCCGACATCAAGGTGTTCGGGGGCCTGGAGTCCATGCGCCTGAACATGATCAACGTCAACGCGGTCGTGATGCGCCTGCCCAGCAACATCGGCCAGAACATCATCGCCACGTTCTCCGGGGACGCCCGCAAGCTGCCCAAGGGCGGGTTCGCCTACTACGTCGGCGACGCCGCCGCCGGCCGGGACGGCTTCGGCCGCGCGTTCGACGCCGAACCGGTGCTCGAGTCCTACTACCAGGCCCTGCCGGCACCGCTGCAGGTCGAGGCCTCCGTCCGCCACCAGCTGGAGAAGAAGTTCGGCAAGGTCTACACCGGCCGTCACGCCGCGGTGGAGGAAGCCGCCGCCGAAAGCCTCGCCGCCCGGTTCGGCGGGTTCGAGGTCGACCCGGCGCTGCTTGCCGAGATCGCCGCGGACGACCCCGCCCTCGCCGCCCGCATGGCCACCATCGCCCAGCAGCGCCAGGGGCAGCTGTGGACCCCACCGGCCGCGCAGCTGCTCGACGCCACCGGCGCCCCGGTCCGCACGCCAGCGCAGCGCACCACCACCACCGGCACCACCCTGCGCACCGTCTGGCAGCCGCTCATCGGCAAACCCCGCCAGCAGCCCACACCGCCGCCGGCCGCCGTCCCGGCCCCGGCCGCGACCCGCACCCACGCGACCGCCGATCTGTCCCCCCACGCCCAGGCCGTCCTGGGCGCCATCCGCGACGGCGCCGCCGACAAGGCCTCCGTCATCGCCGCCACCGGCGTCTCCGCCCGCCACTTCCACGACGTCGTCGCGGTCCTCATCGACCGAGGCCTGATCGCCAAAGCCGGCCACGGCCGCTACGCCCCCACCACACGGCCCACCGTGGCCACCCACTGACCCGCCCGACCCCACCGCACCACCACCGAAAGGACACGACCGTGATCCCTCTGACCACGCTGCGGGACGCCACCCTCAGCATCGGCGCGGCCGCCGTCGCAGCCCTCGCCGTCGACGAGCTGACCGACAACGCCCTGCGCCCCCACCGCGCCCAGCCACCGACCCGCCACGGCTGGCTCTACACCCCCGCCATGTACGGGCGGGGCGTCCGCCGGCTGCGTCCCGCCACCGCGCAGGAAGACGCCGCCAGCGCCCGCTCCTGGGCCGACGGGCACGGCGGCTGGATCGGCCTCGGACCCGACGGCGCGATCTACTCCCTCACGGAGGGCGACACCAGCCCCCTCACCCCCGGCGCCACGGTTGTCTACGTCTCCGACCGGCCCGCGACGACATCCGACGGCCTGGGTGTCCTGGTACCGCGCCTGGCCCGGCAGGCCGCCGACCTGCTGCGCCACCGCACCCGCCTGTTCCTCACCCTGGCCTGGCAGGACCGCGCGGACCGCGCCTCGATCCAGGCCCGTGGGCCGATCCTGCGCGACGCGCTCGGTGACACCACACCGGACGAGTCCGACATTCGGCTGACCGCCGACGTCGTCGCCCTGGCCCAGCTCGACGGGCAGACCCATGTGCTGCTCGTCCGTCGCGGCCACGACCCGTACGCCGGCCTGTGGGCACTGCCCGGCGGCCACGTCGACCCAGGCGAGTCCATCCCCGCCGCCGCAGCCCGGGAGCTGGCGGAGGAGACCGGCATCGTCGTCGCCGAGCGGCTGCTGGACGACGTCGGCACCTACGACGCCCCCGGCCGGGACCCCCGCGGCCACTACGTCACCCACGCGTTCCTGACCGAGCTCACCACCCCGGGCACCCCGACCGCCGGCGACGACGCGGCCGCCGCCCGCTGGGTGCCCATCACGCAGGCCCTCAGCGACGGGCTGGCGTTCGACCACGAGCGGATCCTGCGCGACGCGCTGGGCCTCGCTGGCTGCGTCACCCTGGCCGAGCTCCTCACCGACACCAGCGAGCACGAGCACGACGACGTCGGCACGGCCGACGCGGACGCGACGGCCCGCTGAGTGCGCCCCCGGCGCGGCGCAAAGCCTGGACAGCACCGCCGCGCCGGGGCCCTCACCCATCCCCATCAGGAGAGAGGCGATGACACCCATCATCGCGCCGGCGGCCGCCGGCGACCAGAACCCAACCAACAGCTCGACCTGCCCGACCCACGGCCCCTACTCCGGGCTGATCTGCACCCGCTGCGTCACCAGCCTGCCGACCCACCATCAGGGGGCCGTGTGATGGCCAGCTGCACCTGCACCGACTGCGGGCTGACCTTGAAAGCCCCCACCGACGCGGCGCTCGCCCAGGCCCAGGCCACGCACGCCCAGGTCGTGCACGGCTCCCTCACCCGCAGCACCGCCCGCGGCAACGGCGGGACGGGCCGGCGGTGACCGCGACCGTGTCCTGCACCTGCGGCTGGACCGCCGACTACCCCACCGTCCTGGCGGCCGCCACCGCCCCGCACCAGTGCGGGGTGACCCCCCCGGCCGAGCCCGTCGCGGCCCCGGCACCGGCACCGGCACCAGCGCCGGTGGCTGTGCGCCGGCGGCCGCGGGTCGCCCTCGCCGGTGGGACCTCCACCGGCTACCCGACCGCACGAGACATGGAGCTGGCATGACCACCCAGACCACCACCAGCGCGGCCGCGCTCACCGACACCGACGCGGCCCGGCTGCTGGACCTCGCGCTGCACACCCCGGCCGGGCTGACCGCGCCGGCGGCCGCGGCCGCGCTGGGCCACAGCGAGGCGTGGGTGTACGCCCAGCTGGACACCGGCATCGAGGACGGCACCGTGACTCGGCTGGGCCCGGACCTGCGTGCTGGTGCCGGGCTCTACCAGGCCACCCGGGTCACGGTCACCGCCGCGGCGCTGCTCGCCGGCGGCCTGGTCGCCCTCGCGGACCGGGGGTGGACGCCTGACGACGTGATTGACGACGCCGGCCGGGTGGACCTGTCCGGTTCGCTGCACCTCGCCGCCGGTGTCCACCCGCTGGAGCTGCCGGACGACGAGCGGCTGCTGCTCGCGCTGTACGACGCCGAGGACGCCCTCGCCGCCGCGCTCGGCGCCGACCCCACCGTCCACGACGCCGGCGATCTGCTCACCCTGTGGCAGACCACCGCCGGTGTCACCCCGGACCACGTCGCCGAGCTGCTGCTCACCGCGGTGCGCTCGCTGGCGGGTGAGGTCCGGTGAGTGACCGCAGCGGGATCGAGTGGACCGAGGCGACCTGGAACCCCACGACGGGCTGCGACCAGGTCTCGGCCGGGTGCGATCACTGCTACGCCCTGACGCTGGCTGGGCGGCTCAAGGCGATGGGCAGCCCGAAGTACCAGACCGACGGTGACCCGCGGACATCCGGGCCGGGGTTCGGGGTGGCGATGCACGCCGCCGCGCTGGACCTGCCGCACCGGTGGCGGCGCGGCAGGCGGGTGTTCGTCAACTCGATGAGCGACCTGTTCCACCGGGATGTCACCGATGAGTACATCGCCAGGGTTTTCGCCGTCATGGCCGCCACTCCCCAGCACACCTACCAGGTGCTGACCAAGCGGCCGGCCCGGGCGCGGACGCTGCTGTCTTGGCCGGGGTTCGCCGCGCTGGTCCAGGCCGTGCTCGACGCCGATGGGTGGCCCGGGCAGCTGGTGCTGCCGCTGCCGAACGTGTGGCTCGGCGTGAGCGCCGAGGACCAGCGGTGGGCCGACATCCGCCTGCCCCAGCTGCTGGACACCCCCGCCGCGGTGCGCTGGGTGTCGGCCGAGCCGCTGCTGGGCCCGGTGGACCTCACCCGCTGGCTGGGGCTCCCGGGCCGGCTGTGCGGTCCGGTCCCGGCCAGCCCCGGGGACCTGGCCGTCGTCCGGGACTGGCTGCGTCACCTCGGCGCGCGGCGTGGGATCGACTGGGTCGTCGCCGGCGGCGAGTCCGGCCCCACCCCCAGGCCGGCCGATCCGGACTGGGCCCGTGCCCTGCGCGACCAGTGCACAGCCGCCGCTGTGCCGTTCCTGTTCAAGCAGTGGGGCGGCCGCACCCCCAAGTCCGGCGGCCGGGAGCTGGACGGCCGCATCTGGGAGCAGATGCCCTCCACCGCGCCGGCGGTGTCGCGGTGATCGCCGCCGCGATGTTCGCCGCGTTGTTCGCGACCGGCTACGCCGCCCACCAGCTCGGCGACCATCTCACCGGCCAGACCGACTGGCTCGCCGAGCACAAAGCCGACCGCGGCCCGGTCGGCTGGGCCGCACTGGTTGGGCACCTGGCGGGCTACCACTTCACCCAGGTGGTCATGGTCGCCGTCGCGGTCGCCGTGCTGGACCTGCCGCTGGCACCGGCCGGCGCGGCCGCCGGGCTGGCGATCTCGGTGGCCAGCCACGGGCTGTGGGACCGGCGCGCACCGGTGCGCTGGCTCCTCGAGCGCACCGGCTCCCCAGGCCTCGCCGCGACGGCCAGCCACGGCATGAACGGCATGTACGTGGCCGACCAGGCACTGCACGTCGCCTGCCTGTGGGCCGCCGCCCTGGCCGCCACCGCCCTGTCCTGACACACCCCCGGCCGGGCCCACCAGTGATCTGCCAGTGGGCCCGGCCCCTCCGACAGCACCTGTCCCGCCGACCCGTGAAGGGCGCATGAATCCCCCACGCCAGAACAACTGTGGCCCGACCCCCGACGTAACCGGGGGTCGGGCCACAGCCCTGTCCAGGCCCGACACGCCCGACACGCCGCATGGGTACCCACGTTCACCACATGCCTTGCGGGATGCGATAGCAATGCCCGGTGGGCAACCATCCGACCACCAACCGCCGGTCACACCGCCGATCCGCGTTGATCAAAGCCCGGACATCACCCGAGGTGAAGGCGCGCGCCGAAGCGGCGGCCGCGGCCGCCGGCGTCACGTTCAACAGATGGTTGGAGGAGCTCGTGCTGCGCGAGGCTCCGCCCCTGCTCGACCTGGACACGACCTCCGTCAGCGACCAGGAGGACGTCCAGATGGCCAGCTAACGCAACGAGGACCACGCCAGCCAGCGTGGCCCTCGTTCACGTATGCGCGGGGCCCGAGTGCCACCTCGGGTGCCCCCGCTTGTCGCCCACTTCTCTCCCGCCAAGGAGTTCGTGTGCTCTTCCAGATTGCCATGCCTACGGGCGTGGTGGCGACTGCGTCCGAGGAATGGCTCGGACGTGTTACCGCCCATGCCAGACCCTCGGTACACCCCGCATCAGACCCGACACCGATGGTCGTTTCTCCCGCCCTGGTCGCGGGCGGTGGTGTGCGATGAGCGGCCCAGCGATCACGGACGCGACGCAGGCCGTGATGTTCCACGGCCGGGCCACCGAGGACCGGGACCCGGGCGCCGAGGTGATGCGGACGTGGCGAGCGGTGAGCCTGGCCGCCGCGGGGACGCGGCCACGGCTGCCACCGATCGAGTACGCCGTCCTGCTGGCCGTGCACGGCCTGGTCGTGTCCTGGACCCGACTGTGGGATGAGGTCTACGTCGCCGACGTCGCGATCGTCGCCGGGCTGACGACGGGGGACGGCCAGCCGGACGCCAAGGAGTGCGGCCGCCGGCTGCGCTCGCTGGGCCAGCGAGGCCTGATCGTCTACCTGCCGTCGACGGTCAAGGGCCAACCCAGCCGGGTCGGTCTGCCCATGGTGACCGCCGCCGGAACCCTCGTTGGGGGGGGCCGTGCGACCCCCCCGAACCCGGCCCCGAAACCGGCCCCGGCCGATGGCGTTGGGGGGGGTCAGGCCGCCCCCCCGAAACCCCGGAATCGGGGGGGTCAGGCGACCCCCCTCTATACGGGAAGGGAACGGGAAGATTCCTCCTCCGCCGGCCTGGCCGCGCAGCCGCCGCTGCCGCCGGTGTCCGTGGGAGGAGGAGGAACCCGCCTCAACGACGACACGACCCGGGTCGTCACCGAGATCACCCGGATGGTCCGGGGTGGCCCGCGCAGCGGGCTGGCGGTCCGCGGCCGCGTCGTGGAGCTGCTCGCCGCCGGCTACACCCCTGGCGAGATCACCCGGCACGTGCACGCCCGCACGGCCGCCGCCCGGGATCGCGGGACCATCACGTCCCCGGCCGGGCTGCTCCGGCATGTCCTCGACGCCGACGACCTCCCGCCCGCGCTCGCCCAGGTCACCGCCGAACGCAACGCCGCCCGCCAGCGGGAGGCGATCGACCGCCACCAGGTCGCCACCGCGACCGGCACCACCACCCGACGCGAAGCGATCGACGAGGCGCTCGGCCCGGTGCTGCGCGGCCGTCTGGTCGCGGCAGTCATCGCGACCAGCGAGGTCTACCAACGCTCACGGCGTACCCCCGCCTTCATCGCCGGTCTGCTCGACACGACCTACGCCGCACACGATCATGATGTTGATCGAATCCGTATCCACGCCGAGACGCTGCCCCCGGTGGTCTCCGAGACCCCCATCCCGGCTCCTGAGACCCCCGTGGAGTCCGGACCCACCCCGACCCACCCCGACGGGACTGTCCGGCCGTCCCTGGCCGATCTGGAGACCGCTGTGGCCCAACGTGTTGGAGGAGCCGCGTGAGCATGCGCGATGCGTCCCACCCCATCCCGCCCGCCGAGTACGTCCGCGTGGTCCAGGAACGCGACACGCTGCAGCGACGCGTCGACGAGCTGGAGGCACGGCTGTGCCAGGCGAAGGCGGCCGCCTACGGCGTGGCCGTGGCCGGGTGGGACTCGGCCCGCGCAGGACGACGGCGTAGCGCCTCCACCCCCGCCACGATCGAGGAGTCCCGCGAACTCGCCTGGGCCGTCTCCCAGGACCAGGCGCTGGCGATCGCGGTGTACTTCGCTACGGACCGACACCCCCCGAACTGCCTCTGTTCTGCGGCGGCCGCCTCAGACCCACCAGGCTGGGACGCAGCCCACGACTCGATCATTGACTACTGGCCATCCCACACAAGTCCGGACAAGCCATGAGCACAGCCAGGCTCATGCACGCACCGGTCCGACTACGTCACGCCACGGGGGCATAACCGTGCCCCCGTACGCCACGCTGAGCGCCGATCACCCCCGCCCGGGTGTGCCGGGTAGGGCGGAACCGGCTGCGGCCCGCTCAGCGGCTCGCCGCGTCGCCGCACCGCCCGTGCAACTGGGCCTGTTCGACGACGGTGGCCAGACCGACGGCCCCGGCGGGCTGCGACCGACGGACGGGGTGCTCCTGGAGCGCCTGGCCGCCGGCGGCACGGTCGTGGTCCGGCTGCCCGGCCTGTTCCAGCCGTATGGCCCGCTGCTGCGCCATCTCGCCGACACCGGCCGTCTCGTCCGGATCGGCCGGGACACGATCTGGGGCAACCCGCACCGGCTGCACCCCGGCGCCAGCAGCCAGGAACGCGCCGAGGCGATCGCCGCCTACGAGCGGCACCTGCAGACCCGCCCGGACCTCCTCGCCCGCGTCGGGGAGCTGCGCGGCCGGGCGTTGGGCTGCTGGTGCGCCCCGGCCCCGTGCCACGGCGACGTGCTGGCCCGGCTCGCCCACCGGTCCGGGTAGCGCGCGGCGCCGGGCGGGTAGCGGCGCCGCTACCCGGACCGCAGTCGCCAACCCCAGCCCGAGCTGGGTGTCCACGAGCGGGTAGCGGTAGCCCCTCGGTGGCCGCGGTGACCCGATCTGGGCCGGCGGCGGGGGTGCGGGGTGCGCCAGGCCGCTACCGCTACCCGCAAGGCGCGGCTGGGTGGTCCTGGCGGCTGCGTCGCGGGAGGGGCCGAGAGGCAGCCCAGCGCCGGTTTTCGGCGGGTTCGTCGAAGGGCCTCTAGGCTGCTAGAGCGCAGGTCAGAGCGGGTCTCGGCTGCTAGCCGGGCTGCTAGAACTAGCAGCTCACCCTGCTAGCGAGAACAGGCGTGCTAGCGATCTGAGGGTGTCGAAAACGCGCGTTCTCAACATCTGGGGATCGGGACGCCCGGGATGGTCAGGGCACAGAGGGTCTACATCCACGGCCCCGGGCGCCGTGTCAGGGTGAGGTGCCGGGGGCGCCACGGTGAGGTGCCGGGGCCAGGTCGGCCTGGCCCCGGCACCAGAGTGGGTCAAGAACGGCCGCGGTCGCCGGTGGTGTTGCGCGCGGCGCTGGACTGCGCGCGGGAACCGAACCGGGTCTGGCCGGTGCGGCTGCTGGCCGGCCGCTGGTCGCCCGCGGACTGGATCCGTGATGCCGCCCGGGGGGTCATGGGGGTCGACCCACGCGAGCCCTTGCTGGACTTCCCTGACTTCGCCATGAGCCCAGCGTCGCGCTGGGCCGCTCTGCTGGCATCTCCGCCGACCACGGGTTGTCGATGGCGTTAGCGGCTGTACCCGGAGGGGGCCGGAAGACGCCCAGGGCCGGTTCTCGGGGGTTTCGGCCGGAAGGCCGCTAACACCCTGAAACCCAGGTCAGGAACGGTGTCAGCCGCTAACAGGGGTGCTAACAGTTAGCAGGCTGCCGCCCGGACGGCCAACCGAACCGCCACTATAAACGATCATGAAAACCGCCTCGCCTCGATGCGCTTTTGATCTTCGTAGTTGGAGGCGGGCGGGGGTGTGCTATTGGCGATCATGGGGCGCCGGGAGATAGTCAACAGTGTTGACTAGCGTGCGCGGCGCGCCGATGATCCACCCCGTTCCGGCTCGCGGTTCATGGTGCGCTGGCGGGTGTCCGGTGGCGCTCGGCACGGGTCCAGAACGGGCATCGAGGCGGGGCAGTTTTCATGATCGTTTGGTGGTAGCAAGTTATGCATCCGTCATACGGATGCAGTACGGACGATCGTCCGTGGCGGGTGCGGCCTGGACATGGGTGAGGGCCCCGGCGTGACGCCGGGGCCCTCGGTGGTGGTCGGGTCAGTCGCCGGTGGCGCGGGTCGCGCGCTGGTCCGCGTCGCGGACCCGCTTGCTCAGGACGGCCACCACGTTGATCGGGGTGCCCGCGGCCATCGCCTCGACCGTGGCGGTGCGGAGTTCGACGCGGGCCCTGTCCCGGGCGGCGGTGACCCGCGGGTCGGCGGGTTCGCCGGCGAGCGCGGCCTCGGTGGCCTCGTTGGCCAGGGTGGTCGCGGCCGAGGTGGCGCGCATCAGGCGGGCGAGTGTGGGCTTCATGATCGTTCCTCTCGGTCCAGGGCTTGGGTGCGGGTCATCGCCGGGCGGCGGTGTCGACGAGGGTGCGTTCGGCGGCGAGGGCGGCCTCGCGGGCGGCGGTGAGCTGGGTGTGGTCGGCGGGGTGGCGTAGGGCGTAGGTGGCGGCCGCGGCGGCGCGGGCGGTGTCGGCGAGGTCGGGGGCGGTCAGGCACAGCTCGGTGAGCGGGACGGTGATCGCGGCGCGGGTGGTGTGGCTGGCGGCGCGCAGGCCGGCGAGGCCGGCCGGGTTGGCGCCGGTGAGGCGGGCGTCCTCGCGGACCCACATGGCCGTGCGGTGCGCGGCGAGCGCGGCGGTGAGGGTCGCGACCGCGGTGTGGCGGGCCTGGCGCTCGGCGGTGGTGCGGGTGGCGCGGGCGGCGGCCCACTGGGCCAGGCCGCCGGCGAGGGTGCCCAGCAGCGCGGCGCCCGCGCCGATGATCGCCTCCATCATCGTGATGATCCTCCTGGTGGTGGGTGGGAAAGGGTGGGTTCGTCGGGGCCGGGGGGTTACCGGCGGTGGTAGCGGGTGGGCAGGACGGTCAGGTACGGGCCGTAGGTGCCGACGGGGGTGGCCATGGCCAGCGAGCGGATCTCCACGTCCCACTCGCCGTAGACCGGATGCAGGCTGATCCCGACGGTCTGCGGCAGCCAGGTCCGGTCCGCCACCGCCTGGACCCGGTCGAGGCGGCCGGTGAGCAACGGGCGCAGCGCCTCGGTGACCGTGGCCAGCCCGGCCTCGGTCGGCCCGGCGGTGCGCTCGTAGGTCCAGGCGAGCCCGCGGTCGACGAGCACCCGCAGGGTGGCGGGGTGCAGCTGCCGGCGGGTGAGGGTGGCGCTGGGGCCGTCGGCGGTGAGCAGCGTGGTGGTGAGTCGGAGGAGGGTGTGCGCCTGCGGCCTGGTCAGTCCGCTGATCGTGATGTCCACCGGTACCCCCATCCGAGTTGTCGTTTCAAAATGAAACGCTAACCGGGTGGGGTTGTCGTGTCAATATGAGCCGCTAACGGTAGGGTGTCGGGTATGGCCCGACCGGTATGGACGTCCCGCACTCCCGAGGACCAGGCCGCGCTGGACGCGCTGGTGGCCGCGGTCCACCGCGCGGACACGGCGGAGGAGGAGATGTGGGTCGCGGCGCAGGCCGCGCGGGCCCAGGGAGTGCCGGCGGATCGGGTGGCCGCTCTGGTCAGGAGGGGACGCAGCACGGTCTACCGCGAGCTGGAGCGGCGGGCCGAGACCGACCCGGCCTGACCGCCGGGCGGGTGCACAGCACGGGCTGTGTCACTCGTGGTCTTTCCACGGTGACAGCCTGTGGGTGACCCCAACCGCGGGCCCGTCCGCGTACCTGACCGGGGCCCTGCTTAGCGGGGCGTTGCCCGAGTGCACAGTGGGCTGGTCAGCGGGGGTGCGGGGTGTACCCGAGTGGGCCAAGACTCGTAGGCCCCCGCGCCCTGATCCCCCGCCCCCGGCCGTCCCCGTCGACATTCTCGGTCCTACGACAGGGGAGCCTGGCCAACGTGCGGAGGGGGCGGCAGGTCCCTGACCAGCACCGCTCGGCCCGTCCTGTCGGCCAGGCCCCCTCCGTCCCTAGTAGGAGGGGATACCGGCCCCCGAAGCGGAGGGACTAGCGGAGGGTATAGCGGAGCCCGGGGGGTGATCATCTCCCTGCATAACCGTCACGTGACGATCGTCGGGGGTGTTCGTCGCCGGCGGCGGGTGCGTCGGTGGGTGTCCACCGCGTCGAGGATGGCGGTCACCGCGGCGCCGCGGGTGCGGTGCGCCCGGGTCCGGTGCGGTACCGGGCCGGGGACCCAGCCGGTCCACCCGCGGTGGTCCCGGGTGACCGTGCCGCCGTAGACGCCGCCGGTCAGCAGCAGCCGGTACGTCCCCGCCGGCGCCCCGTCAGGCCGGCGCAGGGTGTGGCCGCGGCCGTGGCGGGCCAGGGTGGTCGCGGCGGTGTCCAGCAGCTGCTGGCCGCCGGCGAGCGTGGCCGTCAGGTCCGTCAGGCTCTCCCCCGGCCCGCCGGGGTCCTCTCCGGGGTCGGCCGCGGTGGGCAGTCGGGCCAGCAGCCCGGCTATCTCGTGGCGGAGGGTGGCCACCAGCTCCGGGTCGGGCACCGCGGCGTCCAGGGCCAGGCCCACGGCGCGGACCGCGTCCAGCAGTCCGGCCACGCTCGGGGGGTCGGCCGGTGTGCTGGCTCTGGCGGCGAGGCGGGTCCGGTAGGCACGCTGCTGGCAGGCCCGGGACGCGTACACCGCCGCCCGCCCCCGCTGGCCGGTGCGGGTGGGACCGGGCGGGGGCAGCCGCAGCCGCAACCAGCGGCACCGGCCGTCACGTGATGATCGGCCATGGTCGGCACGCTACCTCCCACTTCGGCGGAGGGGGTGGCTGCGGGGGTGCGGGAGGGGTGGCGGAGCCGGTGTCATCCGGCTCCGTCGTTGTCCGCTCGGGTGCCGGTGGGCTGGTCGGCGCGCCAGCCGCGGCCGCGCCGGCCGGTGTGCCAGGCCCGCACGGCGGCCGGGTCCCAGACCGGGGTCCGGCCGATGCGGCGGGCGGGGGCGGGGGCCTGGTCGCGGGAGACGTAGCCGGACCAGGTGTCGGCGCCGACGGGGGCGCCGACGCTGTCCAGGTAGGCCAGGACGTCGTCGCGGGTCCACAGCCTCTCGGAGCCCGCGGTGGTGTCCGGGTGGGGCAGGGTTCCGCCGGGGATGGCGCACCAGTGCTCGGTGCCGGCGTAGGCGAGCCGGCGGACACCGGCGGTGTCGGCGTGGCGGATGGCCCACAGGTCGAGGTCCTCCACCGCGTCGCCGGCGACGCGGGCCAGGTTCCCGGCCTCGCCGGGGCCGTCGATGTCGACGCCGGCGGCCGCGGCCGCGGTGGCTGCGGCGCGCAGGTGCATCAGCGCGGCCTTGACGTGGCGGGAGAACATGACCGCCGCGGTGGTGGTCGGGTCGGTGTCGGCCATCACCGCGCCGCCGGCGCCGGGCGGGAGGTGCGCAGGGTGGTCAGCGCGGCGAGCGCGGTGGCCGCGGCCTGGGCGAGGGCGGCGTGCGTGGCCGCCGCAGTCTGGTGCTCGCCGGGGGACAGCGGGTCGTCCGGGTACGGCTCGCCGTCCTCGTCCACCTGCCCCGGCGTGATCGGGTCGGTCACGTCACGCAGGTGGGTCTCTGCGGCGGCGAGGTGGCGCTGGTAGTCGGTGTACGCCTCGGTGATCATGCCCAGCAGTGAGTCCGTGTCGGTGGTCGTCGCCATACCCACGACGATACAAGGTCAGATTGTAACGTCAAGTGGATGGCCGTATCCGTCACCGGCACATGGGGAAGGTCCTCCCGGAACGGAGGACCTCCCCAGGGCGATCAGGCCGGCGTCACAGCCCGCGTGCGAGCACGCTGGCCAACGCGAGGGCGAGGGCCAGGGCGCCGGCGCCCGCGCCGCCGCCGGTGAGGACGGCGCCGGCGGGATCCGCGCCGTCGATCCAGTCGAGGAGGCCGGCGACCAGCCCGACGAGGGCACCCAGCGCGCTCGCGAGAGTGACCACGAGGACCCGCACGAGCAGCGATCCGCGGGCGGTGTCCAGGGGCATGGCGTCATACCCGCGCGGTTTTTGTGGGTGGCGTGCGGTATGCAAGAGGCGTCTCCTAGTCGAGGCGAGCCCCGGCGACGTCGACCACTCCGCCAAGAGATAACGATCGGCGTCGCCGGGAGGGAACCCTTCCCGGATCAAGGGATATCGCAGGGGTCCGACACATCCGCACCCCACCCGTAGCGGGCGGTGCCTGGAATCTCTCCCTCCGTGGCCAACTGGAGTCACCTGGTGGCCGCCGAGTCGGTTTCCTCAACTCCAGCCCACCGTGTCCCGGGAAGTGTGGCGTAGATCACGGGCAGGGTGGGCCGGCGAGGACGAGTTCGGCCTGGCCGGTGGCCAACGAGAGGGCGGACGGGAGTTCTCCGTGGGGCCGGCGCGGGAACGCGCCGAACCTGAGGGCGACTGGTGGCTCGGGTGCACGCCGCCACGACCCTTCCCGCGCTTCCTCGCGGCGGGAAGGGTGGGAAATCGGTTGTCGTGGGTGGGAAGTTTTGTCCCACCCATGTAGGGATCGCGCGAAGATGGCCACTCCGAGCTGGCAGGTCACGGTAGTTGGCCATCGCCGGTGCGCCGGCGACCGGCGGTGTTGGCCAGCGCTGGCGGTGCCAGCGCGATGCACAGCGGGGCCCTGACCAGCGGATTGGCCAAGTAGACCGAGTTCTGGCCACGCAGTGGCCAAGTAGCGCGGCGAGTGGCCAGGTAGATCCGATCCCTACAACCCATGTAGGGATCGGCCGGAGATGGCGAGCCCGTGCTGGCAGTTCTCGTTGTTGGCGAGCGCCGCGCGGGCGGGCATCGGGCCTGTTGGCGAGCGCTGGCACCGCCAGCAGGTGCACAGCGGGAGGATCGCAGGGCCGTGACCAGCGGTTCGCCAAGTAGGCCGCGTCGCTCGCCATCCACGCGCCAACTGCGGTGGCGACTCGCCATCTTCCCGCGATCCCTACAACCCACGGGTCCACCCACCGGCCCGCTCACCAGACCCCCCACCGGCCCGCCCGTAAAGGTGGGCGGGTGGGCCGTGGGTGCCCAGCGGCTGGTCAACGCGGACGCGGGACCCACCCGAGCACTCCGTGACATAAGGACCGGCACGGTCTCGCTGTCATCGTCGGCGCTGCCGTGTCCAGCCCCGCCGGGGCTCGTGTGTCAGATCAGCGTCAGATCACTGTCAGGTGTCGGGGTCGTCATCGGTGTGCACGGTCCAGCCGGCCGGGGTGTGGGCACGGGCCGCGGTGGCGGCGGCGTCCGCGACGGTGGCGGGGTCGCAGCCGTGGCCGGCGGGCCAGGACCAGCGGGTGTGTCGTTCCTCGAGTCGGCCGGAGGTGCCGACGGTGCCGCCGCCGCTATAGCCGGCGCGGTGCGCGGCCGTGTCGATGACGTCGCGCAGGTCGTTGGGCAGCCGGTCGGCGCCGGGGTGGCGCACGACGAGCCGGCGGCCGCCGGAGGCGTAGAACTCGGCGTCGTGGACGGCGACCAGGCCGGTCATGCGCACGACCCACTCCTCGGTGGTCTCGCCGGGCCGGCGGCGTACATCGTCCACAGGGGGCCTCCTCTCCCGGGCGGGCCGGCCGGCCCGCAACACGATCACCCTACGATAAAACCAGATTTGTGTTTCCGGAAATCTAGTTTTACGGGTAGGGTGATCAGCATGACGGAGCTTCCGCTCGACGCCGAGCCTGCCGTGTCCCTCGAGTCCCCGGCCGCGCAGGGGGTGCAGGGGGTGC
>NZ_FAOZ01000049.1 GCF_001536285.1 Parafrankia irregularis
TGTAGGGACGCCGGTCTAGATGTCCAATGGCCGCGATATATGTCCAGTCGATGTCCAACGACCGGTGTTCTGTCCACAGCGGACTACCGGGGCTACGGCAAGCCGGGGCAAAGGCGACGGAAGCCCTCGACGAGCCCGTGAAACAGGGCAGGGAAGGAGATTTCTATGCGGATTTAGGTTGCGTGATACCGGAGACGTTGTGCACTGGCGTCCTGTTTGTCCGCAGCGTGTCCAGCGACCGGACTGATGTCCAGTGATCTACCGTGCCAGTTGGGATCATGTCTTCTATCTGGGGAGATGGTAGCGATGGTGACTGATGCTCAATTGAGCGTCAGGGATTCCACTGGCGCGGTGTCGACGTACGAGGATCTGTCGCTGGTTGACCTTGCCGCGACGGTGGCTGGGTGTCCGTGGCGGGTTTTTCGATGGCGGCAGGGACAGGCGCACTACTCGGGCTGGTATTGGTCGGTGACGATGGCGGGCCATGTGGTTTATGAAAGCCGGCTGGAGCTTGCCCGGCTCCTGCTCGCCGATTTCGATTGTTCGGTGGTGGGAATCGCGGCGCAGCCTTTCTGCCTGACCGCGGAGGTGGATGGGCGGCTCCGGCGGCATGTTCCGGACTTTCTGCTGGTGGACCCGGGCGGGCTGGTGACCGTGGTCAATGTGAAGCCGGCGGAGCAGCTGGCCAGGGAGAAGGTCGCGGAAGCGTTGGCCTGGGCGGGCCAGGTTTTCACGCGGGCCGGCTGGTGCCATGAGGTCTGGTCGGGGGCGCCGGCGGCGGTGCTGGGAAATGTGCGGTTCCTGGCGGCCTATCGGCGTGCTGATCGGGTCGACGCCGAGGCCGTCGAGGAGATCGATCGGACGGTCACGGGGAGGGTGGCTCTCGGTGAGGTGGAGGCCGGGTTGGCGGGCCGGTTCGCGGTCGAGGTGTGCCGGCCGGCGTTGCTGCATCTGGTGTGGCGGGGCGTGTTCCGCGTCGATCTGGACAGGCCGTTGTCGCCGGTGTCGGTGCTGGAGCGTGTGGTGTGAGCGCGACGGTGACGGTGACGATCGGGACGAGGCTGGTCCACGACGGCGAGATGCGCACGGTCGTCGGTATCGAAGCGCAGCGGCTGCGGCTGCGTGACGGGCAGGGCCGCGAGGAGCTGGTGCACACGGCGACGGTGCTGGCGAATCCCGCGACCTCGGTGCTCGGGGCGGACGGGGAGCCGGTGGCGCCGATGGAGGCGTTGGGGCCGGTACTGGACAGCCTGGACGGGCCGCGACGCGCCGAGGTGCTGGCGCGGCTCGGGCATGTGCGTGAGGTGCTGACCGGCTACGTCTCAGGAACGGTGACGCTGGCGGCTGCCGGTGAGCCGCGGGCGGCCTACGAGATGGCGGTGCCGTTGATGGACCGCTACGCGGCGAAGGCCGCGGAGGTGGGGGTGGACGTCCGGACGGTGCGCCGCTGGGTCCGCGCGGTCCAGACAGCGGGCGCCGCGGGGCTGGTCGATCAGCGCATGGTGCGGCTGGCCGATCCGTTCACCGGGGTCGATGAGCGGTGGTTGGCGATGTGTCGGCTGGTGCTCGACGAACACACCGACGCCAGCCGGCCGACCCGGCAGCTGCTGCTGGAACGGGTGGCGGCACGGCTCGACGCCGAGCACGGCGCCGGATCGGTGCGGGCGCCGGGGCGGCGGCGGGCCCGGCTGGTGCTGGAGGAGTTGTCCCGGGCCACCCACGCGTTCACCGGCGCGACGGCGGCGAAACGGTCGATCGCGAACCGGCCGACACAGCCTTACGGGCGGCTGCGCGCGACCCGGCCGGGTGAGTACGTGCTGGTGGACACCACCGGGTTGGACGTGTTCGCGATGGAACCGCTGACCTTGCGCTGGGTCCGGGTCGAGCTGACCGTCGCGCTCGATCTGTATTCGCGGTGCGTGACCGGCCTGCGGCTCTCCCCGGTGTCGACGAAGTCCGTCGACGCGGCGGTCGTGCTCTACGAGTCGCTGGTGGTGGACACGGCCCGGGGCAGCGGCGGCGGTCTGCTGCCCTACGCGGGGCTGCCGGACACCGTCGTCGTCGAGGCGGAGCCGGGGCTGCCGGGGGTGGCCGCGGAGAGCATCGTCGTCGACCACGGCAAGATCTTCCTGTCGGAGCATCTGCTGTCGGTGTGTCAGCGCCTCGGGGTGTCGGTGCAGCCGGCCCGGCCGCTGACCCCCACTGACAAGGCGCCGGTGGAGCGGTTCTTCCGGACCCTGCGAGAAGGATTGCTGGCGGCGTTGCCCGGCTACAAGGGGCCGGATGTCCACAGCCGTGGGAAGGATCCGCAGGGCTGCGCCTACTTCTTCGTCGACGAGCTGGAGACCGTGATCCGCCAGTGGATCGTCGGGATCTACCACCGGCGTCCGCACGGCGGGCTGGTGGACCCGGCGGTGCCGGGGTTGGATCTGTGTCCGGCGGAGATGTTCGCTCACGGTCTGGTCCGGGCCGGTCGGCTGCGGGTGCCCGCGCGGACGGATCTGGTGTTCGATCTTCTGCCGGTCGCCTGGCGGACCATCCAGCATTACGGGATCGAGGTCAACGGGCTTCGTTACAACGGCCCCGTGCTGGGCGGCTACCGCAACCGGCTCAGCCCGTTCACCGGTCGGCACGCCGGCAAGTGGCCGGTGCGCTACGACACTGACGACATCTCACGGGTCTACTTCCAGGACCCGGCCGACCAGCGCTGGCACACGCTGGTCTGGGAGCACGCCGGCGGTGTCGGGATGCCGTTCTCCGCGGACACGCTCGCCTACGCCCGCCGCCTCGCGCTCGCCGAGGGCCGTCACGTCGATGACCGGCTCGCCCTGGCGGACCTGCTGGACCGGTGGGACGCGGGGCTCGTGCGTCATCCCGCCGAACGTCGGATGGCGATCCGCGCGAGCGAGCAGCGCCAGGCCCGGTTGCAGGCCGCCGTCGGCGGCGACCTCGCGGCGGCCTGCGAGCTGCCGGCGGTCAGCGCCGGGCTGGAACCCGCCGGGACACCGGCGGGTTCGTGGCGGGCCGGTGACGACGACTGCGACGGTGAGCTGGACGGCGCCGCCGCCGACGAACCGGCCAGGATCGCCGACGAGGAGTTCTACGCCGACGCGCTGAGGGTCGTGCCATGAACCGCCCGGACGCGGTGCTGTCCGACCGTGACGAGCGGGACTGGAACCTGTCATGCAAGGACGGCTGGTTCGCGATGGTCGACACCCCGCCGAGGACCCGCCCGCCGCGGCACAGCGCCTGCGAGATCGCGGGGATGTCGCGGACCGTCCGGCTGCGTTACAACGAGACCCGTGCCCGTTGGCACGCCAACCTCGGCCCCGTCGCGACCCCGGGCATGGACACCGTCTTCGAGCAGCTCGACGAGATCTGCGGATCGAACCGGCAGGACGGGGAGAAGGTCAAACCCGCCGCGGTCCTCGACGCGCTTCCCGGGCTGGGCAAGACGACCGCCGCGCTGGCGTTCGCCCGCGCCTTCCACCGCGAACAGGTCGACCTCTACGGGCCGACGGTTCCCGCCACGGGCGGCCAGTGGCAGCGGGTGCCGGTCGTTTACCTCGGGCTGACCTCGAACACGACGATCCGCAGCCTGAACGCGATGCTCTGCCGCTTCTACGCGCTGCCCGCCCCTGACCGCGGCACCGCGACACGCCTGGCGAACCGCGCCGCCGAATGCGTCGCCGGGTGCAAGACCCGTCTCGTCGTCGTCGACGACGTGCACTTCCTCGACGTCCACCGTCGCGATGGCCGGGAGGTCGCCAACCATTTCAAGTGGCTCGCCAACACGTTCCCGGTGACGTTCTTCTTCGTCGGGGTGGGGCTACGCGCCCGCGGGCTGCTCACCGAGGGCCTGACCGGCGCCGACGCCGCGTTCTCCCAGACCGCGCGACGGTGGAACGTCCTCACCCTGACCCCGTTCGAGATCCACAGCGAGGCCGGGCGGCGCACCTGGCGCAACCTGCTCCTCGGTATCGAACGCGACCTGGTTCTCGCCGAACTCGGCCGGGGAACGGTCGCCGAGGACCTGTCGGACTACCTGTTCGCCCGCAGCTCCGGGCACTTCGCCTCGCTGATGTCCCTGATCGCCCGGGGCTGCTACCGGGCCGTCAGGACCGGCGCGGAAACCCTCACCGCCGGTCTGCTCGACGCGGTCCGCATCGACGAGGCCGCGGAGAAAGCCCGCCGTGACCTGCACGCCGCGCTCGGCGCGGGCCGGCTGACCAGCCGGCCCGCCCGCCAGACCACCACGCGCCTGGGCGGGGAGGGCGCGGCATGACCCGCCGGCTCCCGTTCACCCTGACACCGCTGCCCGGGGAATCGTTCGAGAGCTGGACGACCGCCTACGCGCGGCGCCTGCGCGTCACCACCAGCGAACTCACCCGCGCCCTCGGCCTCACCGCCGACCCGCCCCCGGCCGTCACCACGCCGCTCACGGTCGCCGACGCGACCGGTCTGACCCCCCGGACCTTCGCCGCGATGTTCCACCCTCCGCTCCCGGATCTGCCCCCGCGCACCCCCGACGCCCTGCGCACCGCGGCGACCGCGGGACGCACCAGCCGGTTCTGCCCGACTTGCCTGGCCGAACATCCCGGCCGGTTCGCCCTGGCCTGGCAGCTGCGCTGGACGTTCTTCTGCCTCGATCACGGCCAGCCACTCGCGGACCGATGCCCGCGCTGCGGGTCCACCCAACCCGTCCGGCACCCGTCCGGACGGACACCACCCGGTCATTGCACCCGCCACGTCACCGCCGCGGCGACCACCACCCGCTGCGGCTTCGACCTCACCGAGCCCCCCCACCCCACCTGCGCCGATCCCGCCGCCGCCCACACCGCCCAGCAGCTGATCGACCGCAGCCTCGCGCGGCTACGCCTCCCACCCGACGCCACCGCCCGGCACGAAGCCCTCGCCACGCTCACCGACCTGACCATCCTCGCCGCCCACATCGCGACGAACGACCGCCCCCGCCGCCAGCGAACACCCGTCGCGGGCGACCTGCGGGCCGACACCCTGCTCACCGCCTACCAGCTGCTCACCGCCCCCACCGCTGGCCGCCCGGACGACCCCCTCGCGCCCCTGGTCGCCCACCACTCGGCCGGGCCCCGGCCCCTGGCAGTGCCCGAGTCCTGGAAATCCGCCAGCCCCAGCCTGACAACCCGCATCGCGCACAGCCGCGACGGATTCCTGCGTCCCATCGAACGCCTCCGGCACGCCACCACCCTGCCCACCTTGCATCCCCCGACCACCGACCCCACCAGCGGCGAACCGGACCCGGCCGTCCTGCGAGCCGCACGCCTACCCGACCAGCTCTGGCCCGTCTGGACGATCCGTCTCCTCGACGACGACTCCCTCGAACCGGTGACCTTCCGCCCCGCGGCGATCGCGGCGCTTCTGCTTCCCCACAGCGCTCTGCGGCTCAACCAGATCACCGCCCTCGTCAGCGACCAGATCACCGGCGGCACCGTCGCCCACCAGCTCGGCAAACTGACCCGCGGCCCCGCCGGCAGCACCACGCTGCGCATCCTCACCGAACTCGCCCTGGCCTGCGACACCCACCCCATCCCGATCGACTACACGCGCCGCCGTCACCTCGCCGCCACGACCGAGCTGATCGACCGCGCGACCTGGAGAAGCTTCCTCGGCCCCGGGGAGCTGCGCCGCGGGCACCGACGCCGCCTCGATTTCGCCCGCTCCTACCTCTACGAACTCCTCACCGACGGCAACCTCGCCATCGCCTCACCGCCCTACCGGATCGTCGACCCCGCGCGACGCCCCGCCTACCACGAGTTCGTCCTCGGGATGCCCGCGCCGCTCGCCGACGATCTCACCAGCCACGCCCACGCCCTGCTTCTCCACGCCGGCGTCACCGACGAGCCGCTGCGCTGGGCCCCGCCAGCGCACTGGGTCCACACCCACGACTGGCCCGGCGCCGATCTCGAACACACCGACCCCGCCCCCATCCACGACCTGCTCACCCGCCAGCACCGATCCCCGCAGCAGGTCGCCGAAACCCTCCACATGTCGACAGAGCACGTCCGCCAAGCCGTGCGGCTACACCCGCTGCCACGCCCGCTCTATCCCACCCACCGCGCCGGAGCGATCCTCCCGCTCCACCCCGACACCAGCCAGCAGCACAAACCCGGAATCCATTACGTCGACCCCACCTGGCTCCACGAACAATACGTCACCTGGAAACGCACCCTCGCAGACATCGCCGACGAAATCGGCTGCGTTTACAGCACCCTCCGGGCTTTCGCGGAGAAACACGGAATCCCGCTACGTCCATCCGGCGGCTCACACCACATCCACACCCTCACAGGAACCCACCCCTCCCAACTACCCGAACCACTACGCAGCGCCCTCACCGGCCACCAAGCCCATCTCCGCCTCGAACGCTTCACGATGATCGTCCGACATTCCAACCTCACCAGAGCCGCCGAAGAAGCCGGCGTCACCCCCGCCTCCCTCTCCGAACAGCTCACCTACCTCGAACGCGTCTGCGGCGGCACCCTCATGCGCCGCCACCACCCCAGACGCCTCGACAGCCCCACAGAACTCGGACAGGCACTACACCTCCAGATAGAAGCCCACATCCTCCACGACACCACCAGCCACCCATGACGACACGAACAGGCACAGCGAAGAAATGGACAACCACCCCGGCCCCCAAGAAAGCACGGGAAACCCCCAGTGGACACGATCACGGCACCCGAATGGACATCTTCGCCGGCCTCCCTACAGCTGACAACTCCGCAGCGCGCAGAGGTGCCACAAGGCCGCGACGCGCCTTCCGGGGACACCTTCACCGCGCGACGTGCCGTCCGAGCGGACGTCATCCCCGGCCTCCCCACGGCCCGCTGCCACGGCGACTCGCCCGCCGCCGCGCTCGGCAGGCGGCACCCCCCGCCCCGGGCCGAGGCGGGGCGGCGGGGCGCGGCTCGAGGGATGCCGGGGCGGCCAGCGTCGAGCTGGTCATCGCCACCCCGCTGCTGATCACCATGCTCCTGGTCGTGATCCAGTTCGCGTTGTGGGCGCACGCGAGCCATGTGGCGGCCAGCGCCGCCCGTGGCGGTGCGGACGCAGCCCGCGTCTACGGCGCCGCACCCACCGCCGGAGACGACGCCGCGCGGCTCATCCTCGCCCAGCTCGGCGGCACCGTTCTCACCGGCACGGGCGTCCAGCTCGACCGCCGGCCCGAGACGGTCACCGTCACCGTCACGGGAAACGCGGTCAGCCTGCTGCCCGGAATCTCCCTGCCGGTGACCGGCCACGCCACCGGAACCCTCGAACGGCCAACACCATGATCAGCATCATCGGGCTGTCCCGCCGAGGGCGCCACGGCGCACCGGCCCGGCCGGGCACAGACCAAGACGCGGGGTCGGCCGCGGTCGAACTGACCCTGCTCGCACCGCTGATCATTCTGATGCTGCTGCTGATCGTCTACGCGGGGCGGGCGGTGAACGCCCGCGGGCAGGTCGACACCGCCGCGCACACCGCCGCCCGTGCCGCGAGCCTCGCCCGCACACCCACCCTGGCCATCGCCGCCGCCCAGGCGGCCGTCGCCCCGGACCTCACCGGGAACACAGGTCCCTGCACCGCCCTGACGGTGGAGGTGGACACCAGCCAGTTCCGGCCCGGAGGTGTGGTCCGCGCGACAGTGGCCTGCCGGCTGGACCAGTCCGACCTCGCCGCCGGCCTTCCCGTCCCCGGCGGGCGCACGGTCACCGCCGCCGCAGCCGTGCCAATCGACCTCTACCGCGGTGTCACCGCGACCGCGGCGGCCTGGCCGCCGGCCGGCACAGACTCTTCCTCACGGGAGCAGGTGTGAGACGACCGCCGCACACCGCCGACCGGCGGCACCCGGGCCTGACCGTCGCACCGCGGCCCTGTGTGGCCGCACTGCTCCTCCTCGCTGTCCTCGCGGCCTGCACGGCTCCCACCCGGGCCGGCCAGGAGCAGCCGCGCACCCCGACCTCGACGCCGGCACTCAGTGATGACCCAGAGGCAGCATTGCCTGTCCTGCCGCCAGGGAACACGATCACCGACAACGGTGTCCCGCTGGGATTCCCGCACAGCACCTCCGGAGCGGTCTCGGCGGCGGTCCGCTGGACCTCGCTGCTCCTGCCACGCACAGAAGCCGACCAGGCCGAGATTCTCACCACCATCGCGACCCCGAGCTACCTGCTGCAACGCACCGCGGGAACCCTCCTCGATCATGTCTACGCCCCACCCGATCTCGCTCCGGGAAGCGCGTTGTTCTTCCGCCCGCTCGGCACCCACCTCCTGGCCACCGACCCCGACCAGCCGGTCATTGCCGTCCTGCACGCCAGCCGCGTCTCGGGCACCAGACGGCCCACGGTGCTCGTCGGCTCCGTGACCTGGGAACTGGTCTGGGACGGGGACGACTGGCGCCTCGCCGACCTCCACCCCACCCTGCCCTCCGCCGGGCTACGGGTACCGGAGACGGACAGCCCGGCCGCGGTGACCGCGGCCGGGTGGGATCGGTTCCGCCGTGCCTGACCCCACCCGGAAGGACGCGGGGACGGTGACCGCGTTCTTCGTCGTCCTCACCGTGGCGCTACTCGCGGTGACCGGTCTCGTCGTGGACGGCGGGCTCGCGTTGGACCGGAAGTCCGCCGCGGTCAGCCTCGCCGCCGAGGCCGCCCGCGCCGGCGCGCAGGGCCTGGACCTGGCCACCTACCGGGCCAGCGGCGTCATCCAGCTCGACCCGACCGCCGCAGAGCGGCGGGCCGAGCAGTACCTGGCCACCGCCGGCACGGAAGGGACCGTCACCGCGACCGCCGCCACGGTGACGGTGACGGTGACAGTACGTGTCCCCACCCAGCTCCTCGGGATAGTCGGGATCGACACGCTCACCGTCACCGGACAGGCCAGCGCCGCCCCCGTCCACGGCGTCACCGCCCCGGCCGGTGCCCCATGAGCCGCCGACACAGACCCCGCCGTGTCGGGCCGCTGCACCGTCTCGCCGGGCTGGCACGTGCCCTCGGCGCCCTCACCGCCTCCGGGGTGCTGCTGATCGCCGCGCCCGCCGTGATGTGGCGGCTGGTCGGCTGGCCGCTGCCCGACCGCGTCCCCGCCTGGGATGACGTCGTGGCCGGCCTGACCGGACCGCTGACGCAGGACCTGATCCTCGGTCTGATCGGCGCCCTGTTCTGGTACACCTACGCGCTGCTCGTGCTGTCGGTGGCTGTGGAGGTCGTGGCCACGGCCGGTGGCTGGACCCGGCCCCGGTTGCCTACCGCCGGCCCCGCGCAGGCGTTGGCCGCGGTCCTCGTCGGCACGGTCCTCGCCGGCCTTCTCACCGCCACCGCCCGTGCCAGCACCGGCCCGCCGACGGCCGCGGTCCTCACCGCCTACGCGCGGCCCGCGGCCGTCACCGCCCCGGCCGATCCCACCGCTGACGCCGCGCGGCCCCCTGCGGCGGCGAACGCCATGGTGCCGGCCGGGCTGGAGTGCACCGTCGCCCCCTACGACACCCTGTGGTCACTGGCCGAGGACTGGCTGCACGGCGACGGGCTGCGCTGGCGCGAGATCTGGACCCTGAACCAGGGCCGCGTCCAGGCCGACGGGACCGCGCTCACCAACCCCGACCTGCTGCGCCCCGGCTGGATCCTGCGCCTTCCGCCCGACGCCCAACCCCCGACGCCCCCGATGGCTCCGGAGGGGCCCGACACCACCGCCGCGCCCCACGCCTCCGGTCCCGCCACCCCACCCACGACCACCCCGGCACCGCTGCCACCGACGGCACCCGGGACCGCCGCACCTGCCGCACCTGCCGCACCGGGCACCTTCTCGCCCGCCCCTTCCGCTCCCGGGTGGACCCCGACCATCCCCGCGAACCCGGCCCCCTCCACTCCCGGCCCGGCCCCACACACCAGCCCGGCCCCACGCACCGACACGCCCGCACCGCACCCGGCCCCACCGGGTCAGGACCGGCCGGTCCGACTGCCCTCGGGCGCGGCCCTCCCGCTCAGCCTCATCACCGCACTCGCCGCCGCCGTGGTCGCCGCCCGGCTCCTGCGCTCCCGCCGCCGCCGTGTCCCGACCCCACCCGGCCAGCCCATCCCGACCGACCCGCCCCTACCCCTGGTCGTCCGCGAGATCCTGCGCGCCAGCCGCCCACCCACCGACGACACCGACAACCCCGACGACGGCGACGGAAACGACGACGGGCAGGGTCCGCAGGACCCCGAACCCGGCAGCGACCCCGACCCCGTACCGGCATCCGAACGGCACGACCCGCCGCAACGGGTACCCGCCGGCCCGTCGCCGACGCCCCGCCCAGCCGACGCGATTCCCGGCCCCGCCGAGGCGGGGGACCTGGACGGGCCTCTCGCGGAGCTGGTGCGCACCGGACGGCTCGACCTGCACGGCCCCGGCGCACCCGCCGCTGCCCGCGCGCTGCTGGTGCACGTCCTCGCCGCCCACCACAGCGACCACACGGCCTGGCCCTCCCGGCTGATCATCCCGAGCGGTCTGGCCGACCGGCTCGACCTGCCGCACGCCGTCCTCGACGTTCTCCCACAGGTCACCATCACCGCCACCACGCAAAACGCCCTCGACCTCGCCGACCGTGAGGCACTGCGCCGCGCCCGGCTCGCCGAGGACACCACCGCGGCGAGCCTGGAGGAGCTACGCGCCGGCCTGCCCGACGAGATGATCCCCACCGTCCTGCTCGTGGCCACCGTGGCGAGCGCCGACGACGGCCGGCTCGGCGCCCTCGCCCACGCCGGGGCACGCGTCGGCCTCTATCTGCTCACCCTCGACCCGACCGGCGGCCCGGCCGGCGATGGTCAGCCGGCACCGCCCTGGCATCTCACTCCCGCCCAGACCCGTGACCTTCTGCGCCTCCTCGCGGACGCTGCCGACCAGCCCACCCCCACCACCGACTCCCCGCCCCCTACCGAGACAGCCGCCCCCAACCCGATGGTCGAGGCCCTCCCCGCGCCCCCGACGGGCACGCCGCCGCCCCCCGACCCGGGACCGCCACCCGTCCCCGCCGAACCGCCAGCCGACGACCCGCCCACCACCAGCACCGTCGACGAACCCGCGGGCCAGCCCGGCCACCTGGACCGGCCGGGCCCGCGGGTGCGGCTGATGCTCTTCGGCCGGCCCGCCGTCCACCTCGACGGCACGCCGCTGGTCGGCGGACTACGGACCCTCAGCCTGGAAATCGCCGCACATCTCGCCGTCCACCCCAGCGGCGTCACCGGCGACCGACTCGCCGCCGACCTCCTGCCCGACCAGGACCCGACCCGCGCCCGCAACCAGGCCTACCGCGCCGTCGCCGCGCTGCGCGACACCCTGCGCACCGCCACCGGCGACCCGACCCTCACCCCGATCCTCAACAGCAAAGCGGGCTACCGCCTCAACCCGGCCGTGGTCGACGTCGACGTGTGGGAGTTCGACGCGGCGCTGCACGCCGCCGGACACGCCCCCGACGACCCCGCCCGTGTCCTCGCGCTCACCCGGGCCGTCGCCCTCGCCACCGCCACGCCTCTCGGCGATACCGCCTACGACTGGTCCGCCCCGATCGTCGCGGACCTGGAACACCGCGCGGTCGACACGCTCGCCGACCTCGCCGACCTGCTCGCCGACGACCACCCCGACCGGGCCCTGGCCTACCTCGAGCAGGCCCTCGCCCTCACCCCGACGGTCGAGGACCTCTACCGGCACGTGATGAGCCTGCACGCCGCCCGGGGACGCGTCGACGCGGTACGCCGCACCTACCAGCGGCTGCGCGACGCCCTCGACGCCCACGGCCTCGACGTCGACCCCACCCCCGAGACCCAGGCCCTGCTCGCCCACCTCACCCGCACCCCACGCCCCACCCCAGCCCCTGCCACGACCGGGCCCCGGCGCATCGTCCGCCCCGCCATCCGCCACCCCGACCGCCCCAGCACCTGACAGGCGCCCCGGCCAGATCATCGCCCGCGCCGCCCACCCATCGAAAGGCGCATCCACGACGATTTCCCGCGAGGTTTCCGCACCTTTCCGTGGAACATTTTCCCTTGTCGCGCGAGTCATTTCCCGGACGTGACAGCGGCTTCTTCATGTCTTATTTCCGCACCGTTCCACGGTCGTCTTCTCCTCTCTCGGAAATCCGCGTGAGGCCGGTTCAGGGCCGAGAACCCGCGGCCCACCGATGGAGGGTCACGGTGCCTGGCACCCGATCTCCGAGGCGGCCGGCCTCCCTGCCCCCAGGTACAGCGAGTCTCGTCACCGCGCACGTCACAGGCCCGCCGCAGTCGCCCACCAGGAGCCCACGGAAGCGTCCGACCGGCCCGGTCCGCTCACACGGCGGGCGGTAGCCCGTCCTGTCCATCGGCGCGCCGGGCGTTGGACAGCAACGATTCCTCACCGTCTTCGGCGATGTGCGCCGGGCGTGGTGGTCACGATCGGACTCGGATCAGACACGTATCAGAAGGCCGGCGGTAACAACTACGGCGCCGACCAGGTCATACACGGAGCGCGAAACCGGTGGTATCGGTCTCAATGTCACAGATCGGCACCCCTCCGATGCGCTACGGTCGCCGTGCGCGTGCTCGCCGCACCCGCATGGTGACGGCCTGCCCCGCCCGTGACCCCCACGTTCGCCTCCAGGAGGTGCGTGAACCCTGCCCTTACCTTTGCTTGAAAGCAAGAATAGAGGTCGTGTGAGAATCTCCGAGCTGGATTTCGGGATCAAGCTGGACGATTTCTCCGAAAAGGTATGGCGCACCGTCGCGCGCCACCCCTACTGCGACATCGACCTGCTCGCCGAATGGCTCCGAAAGCCCGAACCCATCGTCGAGGCGGAAATCGGCCGGCTCGTCGACGCCGGCCTGCTCCGCCAGGTCGGCCGCCAGTGGGAACCCCAAGACCCGATCAAGGTCCTGCAGGCCCGCCACGCACAACGCGAGGCCGCACTCAGCGCCGAACGCGCCCGCATGGACGACCAGAAAGCCCAGCTCTACCGGTCGGGCATGTTCGGGGACTACATCGCCGGCCGCCGACGCACCGGCACCACCGCCGGAGTCCAGTTCCTCGCCCGCGACGAGATCTTCCACAAGATGGCCGAGCTCACCACCCAGGCCAGCACCCGGATGCGGTTCCTCCAGACCGGCCCGCCACCCCCCGGCCTCGGCGGCAACGTGCCCGACCTGCTCGTGCCCGCCGCCGCCCGCGGAGTCCAGATCAGCAGCGTCTGGACACCACCCGCGCTCAGCGCCGCGCAACGACGCACCCCCGGCCGGCGCCTACCCCCCATGGGAGTCCTACGCCTCGCCCCGGCCCTACCGATGCGCACCATCGTCTGGGACACCACCGCAGCCCTCATCCCGGTCCGCGACGACGACCTCGACGAAGGCGGCCTCGTCGCCGTCGCACCCACCCTCGTGCGCGCCGTCACCGACATGGTCACCCGCATCGAGGCCGCGATCCCCGTCCAACGCCACCCTGCCGGCGCCCAGGAACCCGCCGCGATGCGGCGGCAACGCGCACTGCTCATCCTGCTCGGACGGGGCCTCGATGACGTGCGCGCCGCCCGGGAACTCGGGGTGTCGGAACGGACGGTGAAGCGCGACGTCGCCGAACTGTGCCACCGCTTCGGGGTCAGCACCCGCTTCCAGCTCGGCGCCGCCGCCGCGACCGCCGGCTACCTGCCCCACACCCCCACACCCCCACCACCCGCACAGCCCCCAGCACAGGCACACCGACCCGACCCGCCCACCGGGCCCCCCGGCCGCATCGCGGTCCCACCGCGCACCGGGAACCAGCCGCTGCCAGCCCGCGCACCGGCCCCATCGCACCGGCCATGACCCCCTCTCGGCAGCCCGGTGCTATCCGGTCCTCTCCCACCGGCGCAGGAGCAGGCGCAGGGCGGCGCAGACTCCGGCGGCCAGCGCGAGAAGGCTCACGCCGAGCAGCGCCTCCTGGCCCAACCGGGTCCGCCACGAGGCATCCGCCGCCGTGGTGCCGGCCGCGACCAGCACCACAAGCCCTCCCACGAGAAACATGGCCAGGAAAGCCAGGCGTGGCACCGCCACGCCTGGCAGATCGGTGTGCACCGGTCTGGGCTCGGGAACGTCGACGTCCCCGGCGTCGGGGTGCGGCATGCTCCCGATCAGGTCTCGTTCCCGCAGGTACACCGTCCTGGCAGGGCTGTCCCACTCCCCGGCGTCCAGCAGATAGCGCAGCGCCGTGTCGATACTCACCCGCGCCTCGGCCGCGCGGCCACACAGGCGCTGCCCGGCCGCGAGCCGCCCCCACAGCACGTGATCGTCAGGCCAGGTGGTGACCGCTTCCCACGCACGGGCGCACAGCCGCTCCCCGACGCCGTGCCCGGGGGCGGCGAGGGCCAGCGCGTGCAGACATACCTCGACCACCAGCCGGGACCCGGGATCGGCGGCCCACGCCCGGTCGAGCAGACCGTCGGCGTAGACGGTGGTGTGGCGGCGGTCTCCGCGGGCGGCGAAGCCCCGCAGAGCGGTGACCAGCGCACCGCCCTGGAACCCCTCCCCGGCCCCGAGGACCAGCGCCGACCCCTCCAGGAAGCAGCCCAGCTCGTCGAACCGCAGGTTCCCGTAAAGCTTCGCGGCGTGAAAGACGGCGGCGAAGGCGTACACCTCGGAGGTGTCCCTACCGGTCAGGGCGCCAGCTGCCGCGGTGAGGTCGTGGTCGGACTCCACCGACGCGCGGGCCTCGACACCGAACCCGAAGGACCACTCCCACGCGATCACCGACCTCCGCTCGGCGGGGAGGCCGGAGTCGTCGCGCAGCCAGCGGGCACACGCCACCGCCGTCGCGACCCCGGGCTCCGCCTGGATCCGCAACGCCCAGAACGCGCGGGCGCACGACAGCCACGGTTCCCCGGCGTCGACGGGGAACGGGGGCCGGGTCAGACCCGCGGCGAACAGCCCGGCGGCCACCGCCACGCACACCCGCGTCCGCTCCGCTGGCGCGGTGCCCGCGCTGTTCTCGAGCCAGCGCGTCAGCGCGGCGACGTCCGCGCCCCACCCGTCCTCCACACCGATGATCATAGGGCGGGGTGCGGTCGGCTGCCAGCCGTCCGCCCGGCCGGGACCGTTTCCGGTGAAAGGTCCTCGCGCGGGCGGGTCTGGCGGCAGTGGGGATATCCGGTGCCGCGGCGGGTGACAGGTGCCTGCCAGGTGTGGTCGTGGGGGCAGCGCCACCAGACCCGCCGGTTGGACCGGGGACGCAGCTCGGCGCCGGTGAGGTCCCCGTTCAGGGTGGGGTCGAGCTGGGCGGCGAGGCCAGGGTGCAGGTCAGCGAGGGACTGGCCGGGCTCGGGCCAGTACCCGCAGCGCGCGCAGCCACGGCCCTCGGCGGTGCGGTTGCGATCCCGGCGCGACCTCCCTGGCGACGTCGGCCTGCTCCGCCCGTTTGACGTGCCGCTTGTACCCGTCCCGGCCCTGACGGGCGGTCTCCGAACAGCAGCCAGGCCGGCAGCAGGACTGCCCGCCAAACGTGCGGATGAAGTAGTCCTTACGGCCGAGCATCTTCATGACCCGGCTTCTCTGTCCGCGGTGCGGTCGGGGTGGGGGCCGGCGGCCCTCGGGGAGAGCGGGCCGCCGGCCGGTCTGGATTAGCGGGTGGGCGTGGGTGTGAGGGTGGTGCCGTCGGGGTGCGCGGCGTACACCCCGGCATCGCCCTCGGCGGCTGCCTTGTCGACGGCGGCCTGTGCCTGCTGGCGGGTCTGGCGGACGGCGTAGGGGTCGACGCGGTCGCCCCAGACGGTCCACACCGCCTCCCCGTCGGTGACGGAACCGGCCGTAGGCTCCCCGGCGGCGGTGCCGACGGGGAGCGCGCGGACCGCGAAGCGGCTCCCGGGCTTGAAGTCGGCCAGGAGGCCGACCTTCTCCCAGACAGCGGCGTAGGCGGCGAGCAGCCCGGGATGGGTGCCGTTGTCCGCCCAGTCCCCGCCGCTGCGCCGCACCTCGAGCCGGACCTGTTCGGCGGTGAGGAGGCCGACGAGAGTGTCGGGGACGTCAGTGTCCAGTCCGTCGGCGTCGACGGGCCCGGTGACGTAGGTGTCACCGACGATCTGCAGATCCCAGCCGAACCGGGGCGCGTGGAACGCGGCGAGCGCGGTCGCGCGCTCGTTCAGCCCCAGGCACAGCCTGAGGCCGTCTTCGTTCGCCCACAGCGACCCGACGTCGGCGAGGTCGACGCGTTCGATCGAACCGCCGACGAGGGTTTGGAATCCGCGCAGGTCCGTCGGACTCATCTGGATGAGGGCGTGCGGGGCCTCAGGGTCGGCGGGCACCGTCAACACTCGGATCATGACCGGTTTCCCTTTCTGTTCGACGTCGCGGGTGGAGCGCCGACGATGCGGATGAGGGGCATGTCCTCGTCCGGTATCCGTCGCATCCTGTTCCAGGTGTGGGCGTAGGCATGCTCGAAACCGACGTAGCGACGGCCCTGAGACCATCTGCGGGCGCCGGGTTGTTTCGTCTGGACGAGGAACTCGCGGTGTTCGAGAAGGCGGATCAGTTCTTCGGGGGCGTCGGTGTCCCGTCCCTCGATGGTCGTGGGGCCGGCGAGGAAAGCATCGCCCCGAAGAATGGGCCGTGGTATCCGAAGCGGGCGGGTGTGGAACGCGGCGAGCGCGGTCGCGCGCATATTGCACGGCCCGGGGAAACGGGGATTCTCCTCGGGAAGGTACAGGCTGCTTTCCGGGTCGGTGACACTCACCGGACGCAGGATCCCTCCGACGAGCTTTTCCATGCCGGGAATGTCGGTGGGGTCGAGTCGGAGCCGGCGCGTCGGGAGGGTCGAGTCCGCCGGGATCACCAGGGCGGTGATCATGGGATGTGGGGCGGCGGGGCGGCCTCGCCGGTGGGCGGGGTGGCGCCGGGGGCGTGCGCGACGTAGGGCCAGCCCTGGATCTGCAGCCAGCGGGTGGCGGCGCGGGCGGTCCCGTACGACAGCTCGGCGCCGATACGGATCGGCGTGGCGGCCCAGACGGACCAGTCCCCGCCGTCATCTGGTGTGACCGGGAGCGGTGCGAACGCGGCGAGGACTCCCATGCGGATCAGCGCGGCGGGTGTGCCGGGGCCGAAGGTGCACGCCCACTCGAGCTCACCTCCCGGTGCGGTGTGGCGGCGTACATGCAGATGCCCGGCCGTGTTCTCGACCTCGACCCGGCCATGCCGGTACAGGTCCGGCCCGGTTCTGACCTGCCAGAATCCGTGGCCGATAAGGAAAGCGGCCAGGTCGAAAGGCGAATCCACCGGTGGATCCGTCCGGGTGTTCACACGCTGGTTCATGGGCTGCCGTTTCTGTGCGGGGCGTGAAGGGGCACGCGGGCGCCCACGTCACGCGGGGGGATGAGGGGAAACGCGTCCGGGTGGCCTACACGCCTGGTGTGGCGGAAATCCCGGAACGCCAGGAACCGTAACTTGATCAGATTTGGTTCAGCAACGGTTCCGCGCATTCCCCAGGCAGTGATCCATGTCACTGGCCATGGCCGGCGGATATGGCTGGCTGAACGCGATCGAATCGAGATACAGCTGTTCACGTACCCACAAACCGCACCCACAAATGGGGGTTGTGAACAATGGTCGACGAGAACGAATCAGCCGACGCCGACATCGCGCGTGTCCTGGAAATCCTGCGGAATCACCAGGGGCCCGCGACCCTGGCGGAGATCCGGGTCGCGGCCGGAATGATGGTCGGGCAGTTGCGGCCGGTGCTGGACCGGATGGTGGACACCGGCCAGCTCATGACGTCGCGACGGGCCGGGGTCCGGGGGCAGCCGTCGCAGTGGGCCCTGATTCCCACCCCGGGCGACGCGCCGGCACCCGACGTCACCACGCCCACCGGGCCACCGGCCGACACCGACACGCCCGCCGACGGGGACACCCAGGACGACGGTGGCCGGCCGCTGATCACCGAGACCGGCGCCGCGCCGGACACCTCGCTGGACCTGGAGACCGCCCCCGACCTGGAGACCGTCGCACCATCGGACGCCGTTTCCGCGCCGTCCGCCGCTCCCACCGGCCATGCCCAGGCCGCCGACGCCGAGGTGATCGTGGAGCGCCCGGCAGAAGCCGAGCGGGAAACCGCCCCGGTACGGGCCGGCGACACGGCGGAGGACCCGGCCGCCTCGGCGGGCGCCGCGGACACCGCGACCGCGACGACGCAGGAGGGCCTCGCTGCCGAGGGCGAGGCCGACCCGCCCTCGCAGGAACCGCCCGCGACGCCCCCCACCGACATCGACGGGGTCATCAGCGCCGAGGCGGGCACCGAGACACCGCCCGACGTCCCCAGCGTGCACCCGCCGGTTCAGAACCCCCCAGCCGGCGCGGGTGAGGATCTCGCCGCCGTATCGCCGACGCCGACGGAGGCCGCACGCGGATCAGAGACCGGCGCGGATCCCACCACGCCACCCTCGCCGTTCGTCGAGGCGACATCCGGCGAGGGCACCGCAACCGCGCCCGGGGACGGGCCGACCCCCAGCGCGCCGGCCCCCGACCCCACCCCGGCTCCGGTTCCGGTTCCGGCGGGTGTCCAGGCGGGCGGGGCGGGGTGTGCGGCGTGGTCCTGCCCGGCGGCGCACTGCCCGGTACGGGCCGGTGTGGCACCCCCGCCCCGGCCGGCACGGCGCCGCGCCCCGAAGCCCCCGGCCGCGGTCGCGAAGCGCACGACGAACGCCGACGGGCAGCCCCGGCTGCAGGCCGGGGCGCTCACCGCGATGGTCCGGACGGTGCTGGCGACGAACGCCGACGTCGCGATGAGCGTGACCGAACTCAGCCGTGAAATCCCGGACCGCTCCTCCGGGGCGATCAACGCCTCCTGCGACGCGATGACCGGCCGCGGCGAGGTCCGCCTCGTCCCGGGCCGGCCGAAACGCTTCCAGATCACCCCCGCCGGACTCGCCCTCGCCGCCGGCGCCGGTACCTGAGCCCCCTACCCGGCGGGCGGCGGGAACGCCGCCCGCCGCCCCGGGTCCTCCCGTTTCCCACCGCGAAGGGATTCCCATGACCAGTTCCTCGGAGGGCCGGGTCGGCTCTCGGCTGAACCCGGACGGCACGTTCACCGTCACCGTGTGGCCGGGCGCGCCACGCGACGCGATCGTGCACGGCCTGCTCACCGTCCCGGCCGGTACCGGCTTCGCCGGCACCCCCGCCCACCCTCACCGTCCAGCCGTCCTGCTCCTCACACCCCCCGGCGGGGACAGCATGCCCGCCGCCGCCGGGTGGGTGCCCCGGATACCGCTCGCCGACGCGGCGGTCGAGGTCGACGCGATCGAGGGCGCGCTCACGACGTTGCTCGCCGCCGCCGCTCTCGAGCTCCCGGACCTCGCCCGACGTCCCGAGACCCGGGCGTTGCACGACGCTCTCGGCCGGCTCCTGCGCCCCGGCCCGGACGGCCCGCCGCCGTGGCGGGTCCCGCGCCCCCGATGACCGCCACCGCAGCTCTTCCCGTCGGCTCTCGTCGAAAGGTCCTGGCCATGCCCGATGAGAATCAGCGGCTCGCCCGCGCCGCCCTGACCGCCCTGTCCTCGGCCATCCCCTTGACCGACAGCCCGGCACGGACCGATCTCGCCGAGGTCTGGGCGTGCCTCGCCCCGCACCACCGGACCGTCGACCCGGCGCGTCTGCTCGACGAGGCGGATGCGCAGGGCTGGCGGCTACTGATCCCCGGGGATCCCGGATGGCCGTCCGCCCTCGACCACGCAACGGTCGGGCCGGTGGGGCTGTGGGCGCGGGGCGGCACCGGCCCGCCGGTGGCGGCCCGCCGCTGCGTGACCGTGGTCGGTGGGCTCATCGCCTCCGCACACGCCGAACGTGTCACCGGTGACCTGGTCAGGGACCTGACCGGCCCGACCGTCGACCCGGTCACCGTGGCCAGCACCGGGCTTGGGAGCGGCGTCGACGTCACCGCGCTGCGGGTCGCCGCCACGCACCGCCGCGCCGTCGCGGTCCTGTCCTCCACCCGAGGGATCACCCGGCGCCACCAGGCTCACCTCGACCGTGTCACCGACGGCGGGATGGTCCTGTGCCTGGCCCCGCCCGGTGTCCTGCCGACCATCGGTCACGCGCACGCCCGCGTCCGGCTTCTCGCGGCCCTGTCCGCCGCGACGGTCCTCGTCGAGTCCGAGGCGCGGGGCGCCGCGTTCGACACCGCACGGGCCGCCCAGACACTCGGCCGCCCCGTCCTGGTCATCGCCGGCCCGGCCCCGGCGCTCGGCGCCGGACCGCGTGCCCTGCTCGCCGAGGGCACCGCGTGGCCGGTCACCGGCGCGGACGACGTCCGCGCCGTCCTCGACCAGACCTGACCTCCCACCGCAGGCCCGGGGGTGTGTGCCGTTCCCGCCCCCGGACCTGCGGCACCAGGCCTTTCACCGATCCGGCCTGTCCTCAGAGGAGGGGAGCTTCGTCATGGCTGAGTCTGCGCGCGACGCGGAGCGTCGTGCCCGCGCCGCGTTGACCTACCTGCCACCCGACCGTGCCCGCACCCGGCGGATCCACCGCCACGGACCGGTCGCGGTATGGGAGATGATCGCCGGCCGGTATCCCGGCGTCGACCCCGGACGGCTGCTGGATCCTGACACCGCCGACGGGTGGCGGCTGATCATCCCCGGCGACCCCGACTGGCCCGCGACCCTCGATGGGACCGGCGGGCCGCTGGGCCTGTGGGCCCTGGGCGGCGGGGATCCGGCGGCGCTGCTGGTCCGGGCGGTGACGCTCACCGGTGCCCGCGCGGGCAGCGCCTACGGCCGGGCCGTCGCCGCCACGTTGGCCACCGACCTGACCGGCTCTTCGGCGCGGGTACCGGTCACGGTCGTCGCCCACGGCGGTGGTGATGGCGCCGACGGCGCGGCCCTCACCGCCGCCGCGCACCGGCCCGGGGCGGGTGTGGTCGCGGTCCTCGACACCAACACCGACCTGTTCCACCAGTACGAGCTGCTCACCGCGGTCGCCTCCGCCGGTGCGGTCGTCAGCGCCGCCGCGCCCGGCGCGTACCCCACCCCCGGCCATGTCACGGCCCGGATCGATCTGCTCGCGACTCTCGCCCACGCCGTCGTCCTCGTCGAGGCCGGCCCCGGCGACGACGACGCGCTGTCCGTCGCCTACACGGCCCGCTATCGGCGCCGCAGGCCGGTACTCGCCGTCCCCGGGCCGATCACCGCACCGGCGAGCGCCGGCCCGCACGTCCTCCTACGCGACGGCACCGCCCGTTGCGTCACCACGGCCGCCGACATCACCGCCCACCTGCCCCAGACCTGACCTCCCCGGTGCCCGTGCACGCCGGCCTCGACCTGGCCGAGGCCCGCGGAGCGCGGGAGATCACGACCCCGAGGGCCCCGCACCGCGCCAGCGCTGGCCGCGATCGCGGGGCAGGCCCGGCCAGCCCGCGTGTCGTGGGGGCGCTCGCCCGTAGGCCACGCCCCCTCGGCGGTCAGCCCGCCTGCCGATCCCACCCCCTTTCCCGACCGTGAAGGAGCTCGCCGTGACGATCGAGACCCCACCGTCCGCGGACGCACGCCGGGACGCCGCCGCCGCGCTCACCGCTGTGCCCGTCGACCTGTGGGCCGAGGACCTGCGCTGGAGACATCCCGTGGATCTGTGGGCGGATCTCGCACCGACCTATCCGCGAGTCGACCCTCGGCGGCTGCTCGAGGACGCCGCCACCGACGGCTGGTGGTTCCTCCTTCCCGGCGATCCGCAGTGGCCCGCCGCCCTGACCCGCGATCTGCGACCGGGACCGGTCGGGTTGTGGGTCCGCGGCTTCGGGGACCTCTCCGTACTCGCGGACCGATCCGTCACGATCACCGGCAACCGGACGAGCACCGGGTACGGGACCCAGGTCGCCGCCGACCTCGCCGCCGCGCTGGCGCCCCGGTGGGTGGACCGGCCGGTCACCATCGCCGCCGCCGGGACGGGCGACGGGGCCGATGCCGCCGCGTTGCGCGCCGCCGCCGCGACCGGTACCGCGATCGCCGTGCTCGCCACCACCAGCGAACTCACCGGGTAGAACGAGGACCTGTTCGAGGAGATCACCACCCGGGGCGGGCTGGTGGTCTGCGTGACCGCGCCCGGCACCGCACGGCACGGCCTGCACGCTCTCGCCCGCGCGCGGACTCTCGCGGTCCTGACCCGGGGCACGGTCCTGGTCGAGTCCCCTGCGCACGGCGGGGCGTGGGAGACCGCCTGTACCGCGTGGCGGTACAGGCGCCGGGTGATGGCGGTACCCGGCCCGATCACCGCCGCGCTCTCCGAAGGCCCGCACCGCTTGCTGGCCGAAGGCACCGCGCGGATGGTGACCGGCCCCGACGACATCCGCGCCCACCTCGACCGCACCTGACCACAGGGCCGGCCTTCCGCCGGCCCCGCTGTCAGTGCGCATCCGCCCCCGGCGCAGCCGGCGGCGCCGCCGCGACGGGCCGCCGGCACTCTCGGCCGCCTCGCCGTCGCCCTCCCCGACCCCGTGCGCCCCGGGAACGTCACCAGCGCCCAGGACCTGCCGCGCGGCGGCCTCGCCCACCCCGCCACGACCGCCACCAACATGCCCGACCCGCGTGGGGGCACCGCGTCCCGGCGGCCCCCACGCGGGTCAGGCACAGGCCCGCCCCATCCCAGCACGCGGACCGTGCGTGCGCGTCCCTGACCCACCAGGCAACGACCCGGAGGCCGAGCACGCAATCCACACCCGTTTCCTCGGAGAGCACCCACCACGCGGCGCTCACGATCCGCCACAGCCGCGACACCGGCACCTTGATCGAAGGCACCTCACGGGCGGACCGGGCGATCCTCGCGCCGATCTTCACCCGGCATCGGGTCCGCTGGTCCGGCCTCATCGGGGAGGACGGCTCCTGGTACCGGCGTCACAGCCGAGGCCGGGCCGCGGACACCTTCCGCATCGACGAACTCGCCGACGCGCTCCGCTCCGTCGGCTACCCCGTCACGATCAGCATCGACGACAGCCCCCTCACCGACATCGCCGCGCTCGAGACGGCCCGGATCGAGCGAGCCGAAGACCGCGCCGCCCACCACACCGACGCCGCCGGCCGGGCGACCCGCCGCGCGGACGCCCGCCGCGACGCCGCCGACGCCCTGCGCGGCGCGATCCCGCTGGGCCAGCCGGTCCTGCCCGGCCACCACTCCGCACCCGGGCATCGCCGTGACCTGGCCCGCGCCGACCGCCACGACGACGCCGCCGCGCAGGCCACCTCCAGCGCCGGCTACCACACCGACAAGGCCGCCGCCGCGACCCGCCACGCGCACAGCCGCCACGACGTCCCCGCCGCCCTGCGCCGCCTGACCACCCTCGAAGCCGAACAGCGCGCGGACACCCGCGCCCTGCGGGCCGCCGAGAACCGGGCCGCCGGCGGAGGGCCGGCGCCACATCCCGGCTGGAAGGCCCGTCTCGAGGCGAACATGACCCAGCGGGCAGCCGAGATCGACTACTGGACCCGGTACGTCGCCGAACAGGAAGCCGCCGGAGTGAAGATCTGGCGGCCCGCTGACTTCCAGGCCGGGGACGAGGTGAAGGCGGCGTTCGGCGGGTGGCACCGGGTCCTGCGCGTCAACACCCGCTCCCTGACCATCCCCCACTGGGACCTGGAAGGCGAGACCTGGCGGCTGACCTACGACAAGGTCCTCGACCACCGGCCCCGGCGCTGACACCCTGACGCGCGATGGCCCGACACCCCCCGCGTTCGGGGGTGGCGGGCCATCGCGCGTGGCGCGGAGGCGGGCAGGACCCGGGCTATCCGGTGGGGAGCCGGGCGGTGATGTCGTCCACGGTGACGGCGGGAACGGCGAGGCCCCCGCGCAGAAGCTGGTGGCATCCCCCGTGGCCGTGGACGGTCAGCCGTTGGGCGGGCGGGAGGGCCATGACGAGCCGGCCCCAGTCGTGGGCGGTCCGGGCCAGCGTCATCGCCTGCCCGGCCGTCTCGGACTCGACGACGAACAACGCCGGGGTCATCGTCGCCAGCAGGGCCGTCCGTGCCTCGCACCGGCGGTAGTAGCCCCCGGCGTCGGGGTCGGCGGCGGCGAGCGGCGGGGCGGTGGCGAGGACGACACCTCGGGCGGCGACCGTGGTGAACAGGCCGCGGTAGCGGGTGAGGGCCGCCGGTGTCGGCGAGGCGAGCAGGGCGATGGTGGGACCGTGGGGCGCGGCGCTCGTCACCGCGCGCAGCCCGATCCCCATCGACACGACACCGGTCACGGTGACCGGCGGTGCGGCGGTGACGAGCCCGACGGCGAGACGCTCGGCGTGGTCCGCGCCGTGGGGGCTGGGGCTCCGGGTGCCGGTAAGGGTGACCGACCGGGCCGTCAGGTCGCCGAGGTGGCCCTCACCGTGCACCCACATGCCGATCGGTGTCCGGTCCGTCGGCGTCAGGGTGGTCGGCCATTCGTCGTCCCCGGGACACAGCAGTCGCCATCCCCGGACGGTGTGGGTGGCGAGCAGCCCGTCGGGGTCGAGGTCCACGTCGGCGTGCAGGGACGCCCACACGGCCTCGGCGCCGTCGGTGTGGACGGCGGAGGTGCGGTCGGGGTCGGGGGGAAGCTGGGTCAGCGCGGCGCGGGCGCGGCGCTCCCCGGTCGGGACAGGCATGCACGGGACCTTTCACGAGAACGCGGATCGGGCGGGGCCGGTGCCCGCCCCAGGGGCGCGCGGTGTGTCACCGGGCACCTCGGGCGGGTGAAGGCGGTCAGGCGGAGGTATCGACCGGTGCCGGGCCGGGGTTGGCGGGGCGGGATCCGCCGTCGGAGGTGGCGGCCACCGGCTGGGCCGCTGCCCACGGGAACAGCAGGATCAGTGGCGTGCCGGCCGGGACCGGGAACGGCTGGGAGACGCGGTGGTCGACACGCCATGACTCGACGCAGCGGGGGCAGACAGTGATCGCGTGAGGCGCCCCGTAGTCGACGGTGCCGTGCGGCCAGCCGTCGGGCGCGGTGTCCGGGCAGCCGCCGGGGAAGTACGGGATCAGATCGGCATCGAGGGCCTCGTTGTCGGGATGCTCGGCGGCCTCACGCAACACGACGAGGACACGGTCGGTGGCCTCGGAACCATGCATCGGGAACTCCGTTTCACGGTGATGGCGGGTTCCGGCGCCCCGGGCGAACGCCGGAGGCGGAATCATCGGAATGCGGGCCGCGTGTATCGAACGAATGTGGTGTCGCGGCGCGCGGTGGAATCGTAGCTCGCCGTCCCGGCGCGGTAAACAATTCCGCATCACACGCCGACAATTATGGAAAGTCCGCATTCGAGGGTTCTTCAACCTTGCCTGCGGCAGCTTTTTCTTCACCTGCGTGAAGGTGCGCGAGGACGATTCCGGAAGATGAACTGCTTCAGGTCCCCTTCCGAAACCGGGCGGTGTGGCTACCGATCTTCACCGCGAGGCGCGGGGCCGAACAGGTGAGCCCCCCCCGGGGGGCGGTGATCCCCGGGGGGGCTCACCGCCGGTCGGGCAGGGTCAGGCGGACGTGTCGGCCGGCACGGGGTCGGTACCGGCCGGGCGGGATCCATCCACGGGCGTCGCGGCCTCGGTGAGCATCCTCACCAACCGCCGCGCCTCCTCATCCGTGAGGCGTAGACAAGCAAGACCACCCATCCACGGCGCGTTGACCGTCAGGATCACCGTGGCCGCGCCGTCATAGTCGGGTCCCGGTCGCACGCCGACCGTGCCACGATCGGACAGGACCGTTGCCAGGGGCGTGGGCGGGGTACCCCATCCGGGATGGGCGACGACAACCGACCCGCCTGCTACTGCGGCAGGATGGTCCGGCACGGTCCACCGCGGCTCGGGACCGTCGCCCGCCCCGATCACCTCACCGGCCTCCAGGTAGGCGAGCAAGCTCTCGACGAGCTCCGGGGAACGCAGCCCGGTCCACCACGCCAACTCACCGAGATCCATCGGCCCCGTCGCTCGACGCAGCACCTCCGGCACGGTGACAGGAGCCGGTTTCGGCAACATAGCCATAGCAATCCTTCCATCGCAGGCCAAGGGCGAGGTTTCGCCCCCGGGGAACTCGCTATTTACGGCAGGCTTCGGAAAACGCATCACGTCGACGCGGCCATCGATAGCCGCATTCCAGGGGCCGGACATATCAAGCTCGGCGGATCGGTAGCTAACCTTTTCCCGCCGAGCGTTTCCACCGCCCCTGTTGCGGATGCGGTTTTCCGGGTACGCAATCAGCTGTACCTCGATCCGACGGAACCCGGCCAGCCGAATCCGCCAACCATCACCAGTGACATGAATCACCGTCCGGGACCGGATCGATCGCCGCGCTCGCGGCGGCCCGGATCGGGCGGGCGCTGGACCGTGCCGCCCACCACACCGATGCCGCCGGCCGGGCGGCGGGCCGCGCGGACGCCCGCCGCGACGCCGCCGACGCCCTGCGCGGCGCGATCCCGCTGGGGCGGCCGGTCCTGCCCGGTCACCGCTCCGCACCCGGGCATCGCCGTGATCTGGCCCGCGCCGACCGGCACGACGATGCCGCCACGCAGGCCACCGCGATCGCCGGCTACCACGCCGGCAAGGCCGCCGCCGCGACCCGCCACGCGCGCAGCCGCCTCGACGTCCCCGCCGCCCTGCGCCGCCTGACCACCCTCGAAGCCGAACAGCGCGCGGACACCCGCGCCCTGCGGGCCGCCGAGAACCGGGCCGCCGGCGGAGGGCCGGCGCCACATCCCGGCTGGAAGGCCCGTCTCGAGGCGAACATGACCCAACGGGCCGCGCGGATCGACTACTGGACCCGGTATGTCGCCGAGCAGGAGGCGGCCGAGGTGAAGGTGTGGCGGCCGGAGGACTTCCACCCTGGGGATGAGGTGAAGGCGGCGTTCGGCGGATGGCACCGGGTCCTACGCGTCAACACCCGCTCCCTGACCATCCCCCACTGGGACCTGGAAGGAGAGACCTGGCGGCTGACCTACGACAAGGTTCTCGACCACCGGCCCCGGCCCCGGGCGCGGACGCGACCGCGTCAGACCGCGGGCAGATGGCCGGTGATATCGGCGACCGTCATGACCGGCACGGCGACGGCGCCGCGGAGGAGCTGGTGACAGCCGCCGACGGGCTCGGCGTCGGTCTCGGGGGGCACCGCCAGCACCGTGCGGCCCCGACGGCGGGCGGCCCGCGCGGTTTCCATCAGCGGGCCTGACGTTTCCGTCTCGACGACCAGCAACGCCGACGACAGCGCCGCGAGGAGCGCCGTGCGCAGAGCAGTGCGACGGCTCGGTGCGTCGCGCACGGAGGGCCCCAACGGCGGGGCGTCGCTCAGCTGGACGCCGTGGACCGTGACCATCTCCAACAGCTCGGGATGGCGGGAAAGCGACGTCGCCGTCAGGACGGCCACGGTCGGCCCGTGGGTCACGGCGGCGGTCAGGGCCTGCACCCCGACACCCACCCCCACGGTCGCGATCACGGTGACCGTGGGGGTGGCCGTGACGAGCCCCTGCGCGAGCTGGCCGGTGAGGTGGGCTCGGTGCGGGCTCGGCCTGCGGGTACCGGCGACCGCGACGGATCGGGCCATGAGGTCGGCGAGGTGGCCGTCACCGCGCGCCCACAGGCCGATCGGCATACCCCGTGCCGGGGTGAGGGTCGGCGGCCATTCGTCGTCCCCAGGGCACAGCAGCCGCCATCCCCGGGCGGTGTGGGTGGCGATCAGCCCGTCGGGGTCGAGGTCCGACCCGGCGGACAGGGACGCCCATACGGCCTCGGCGCCGCCGGTGTGCACAGCGGCGTCACGGGCCTTGTCGAGGGGGAACAGGGTCAGCGCGGCGCGGGCGCGGCGCTCCTCGGGCGGGACAGGCATTCCAACGCCTTTCAGGACGATGCGGATCGGGCGGGGGTAGGGGCGGTCAGGCGGACGTGTCGGCCGGCACCGGGTCGGTGTCGGCCGGGGATCCGTCCCCGGGCGTGGTGGGTGCCAGCTGGGCTGCGACCCACGGGAACCGCAGGGTCAGCGGCGTGCCGGCGGGCACCGTGACCGGTGCGGACACGAGGTGGTCCTCACGCCACGAGTCGAGGCAGCCGGGGCAGATCGTCGTCGCGTGGGGGTCTTCGTAGTCGACGGTGTCGTGCGGCCAGCCCTCGGGGGCGCTGTCCGGGCATCCGCCGGGGAAGAACGCAACGACACAGGCCGCGTTCAGGTTCGGGTTGGTCGGGTAGTCACCGGCCTCGCGTAGGTGGGTCAGGACACGGTCGGTGACATCGGAAACATGCATGGGGAACTCCGTTTCACGGTGGGGTTTTCCGGCCCGGCGTGCGCCGGGAATCATTGGTGGATGTGCGCCACGCTCGTCGGATTGAAACGGGGATCGTGGCGTGCGGTGGAATCGTAGCTCGCCATCCCGGCGCGGTAAACAATTCCGCATCACACGTCGGGAATGGGGAAAGCTCACGTTCGAGGATTCTTTAACCTTGCCCGCGGCGGCTTTTTCTTCGCCTGCGTGAGGCGGGTCGAGGATGTATCGGAGGGGCGCTGGTTCAGGTCCCCGCCGGTACCGCGCGGCGTGGCCGCCGATCTTCACCGGTCGAGGGGGCCGCTGGTGGAAGCCGTTGGGCGGGCAGGTGGCCGTTATCCGTCACGGCTTCCCGGGCGTCGGCGATGGTGATGCCCTCGGTGCGGAGATGGTCGAGGAGCTGTTCGCGCCGGCGGAGGAGATCCGTCACCTCGCCCAGGAGCACGGCAAGGTCGTCGGAGTCCACGTAGCTGTCGCCGTCGTCGTGGATACCCTGCAGGCAGGTGTTCAGCGCGGGGATCGCGCGGGTGCTTACCAGGTCCAGCAGGTTCTGCCGTACGTCGGCGTAGTCGACCACGGCGGCGGCCAGGTCTTCGTCGCCGTGGACTTCTGCCAGCAGATCGGGCGGGTACATGGGGCTTCCTCCGTGGTGTGGGAGCGGGTGGGTGGCTCGTGCCGCCGGTGTCGGGGCAGCCCGTCCGTGCGGAACCGGTGTGGCCGGTGTGGCCGGGGGCGCGGGTGACGGCGGCCCCCGCGCCCCGGTGTGACGGCCGGCGTCACCCGTGCGTCGAAGCCGGAGCCGGCGGCCGAACCGGGGCCGGTGCGGGGGTGCCGGGTGGTCGGGGTGCGGGGTGTGTGGCAGGCGGGCCGGACGGCGTCGCGGGAGCCGCGTCCCGGCCGGGGGCGAGGGCCGTGCTTAGTGCTCTTCCTCCGTGGGGCGCCCCGAGGGTGCGCCGGTGTCGGGCTGGTACCAGTCCGGGTCCGCGGCGAGGTCGCCGGTGTTGAGGCGGGCGCAGTCGGCCCAGGCCGCTGCCCAGGACTTCGGCGGGTCGCCGGTGTAGAGGGAGCAGTCCGTCCAGGCCCGGTCCCGGGTGGGTGTGCCGTGGTCCCGGATCCGGTAGGCGCCGAGGCTTTCCACCTCGACACGGAACCGGGACAGCGGGAACAACAGGTGGACCTGCTCCCGGTCGGTGGGTGACAGCCGGTGCAGTCGAAGGTCCGCGCCGAGCCGCGCCGGTATGCGTCCGGGGTGGATCCGGAAAAGGGTGCCGGCGTCGCGGCCGTCGGCGGTGGTGAGGTCCGCGAGGACCTCGAAGCCCCGCTCGTGCGCGGGCGGGCCGTGGACCGGTCGATGGTCAGCGCGACCCCGCCGAGAACGAGGGTCTCGGTCTCCGGGTCTTCCGCGCGGGCTGTGTGCATGGATATCTCCTCCACAACGGGACGGTGATCCCAGGTGGGAAAAGGGAAAGGAGGGGAGAACGCGTCGGGGGCTTCCGCCGTCGCGCCGGCTGGGAACGGGAAACTCGGGGTGTGGCGCGACCGAAAAGAGAAACCCTGGGATGTTCCGGCTGTGAGCCGGCAGGTTTTCTGTGCACCGGAGGGGTCAAGAACGGCGGGCCGGTGGTCGCCGCCCGGGCAGGTGCCGATGGGCCGGAGGTGAGGAAGGGTGCGCGCACGAGGGGGTGTGGCGGGGGAAAGATGGCCGGTGGATTCTCGCGGGCCGGTGCGGGTCTGGTGTTGTCAGGAGGACGGAGAGCGGGGGCCGTCGAGCGGACGGAACACGATCTCGCTGTCGGCGTTGGCGACGGTCGCCCACTCGTCGAGCAGGTCGGCGAGGGTCTCGGCGAGGGTGCCGAGGTGGTCGTCCGCGGGCCCGGTGTCCGTGTGGACGCGGAGAAGGCGTCCGCGGGGTTCGTCGAGTTCGTCGTGGTAGGTCTCGACGTCGAGGTGTGTCGCGGCGGGGCAGGTGGCGCGTGTCCCGGCCTCGATCTCGTCTTCCAGGACGGCGCGTAGCGCGTCCCGGGCGTCGAGGAACACCTCGCGTGCGCGTTCACGCGGCTCCGGGGTATCCGACGTGGCCGGGTCCGGGTGGGCCGTGCGGGTGGTGGGGTGCCTGTGCGGCCTGCGTCGCGGTCTCACGGTCTGCCTCCTGGCAAGGGCGAGGAACGAATGTCGGTGGGGCTGGCGGGTCCCGGTCGGTGCCCACTGCCCGGCCGGGCCGGTGAGCAGCGGGCTCCCTCCGGGGTGACCGGCGGCCGGCCGACGGGCGCGGTCGGGGAAGGCGCCGCACGCCGGTCACCTGCGGGGGGTCAGCGCGCTCGCGGGATCCGGCGCAGGCCACGGGCGGCACGTGCGCCGGACCGGCGCTCGGCGCGATCACCGCCGGACGCGGACACCGGGCCCACGTCGCCCACCGGGTCGCGGGGCGCCGGCGGTGTGAGGGGGGTGAGGACACGATGGGTGTCAGCGATCAGCCGTCCGGCCAGCGGGAGGAGGGAGGCCTCGTCGAGGACATAACCGCCCCCGGGTGGCCAGTGGTCCGCCGGATGGGTCAGAAGCTCGGCCCAGCCGGTGGGAGTGAGGATCTGCGCGGTGGCGGACGAGGTGTGCTGGTGGTCCTCGTAGCGGTCGTGGACCCGGAAGACCCGGACCCGGACCGTGTGCTGGGGCATCCGGTAGACCCAGGTCAGTTCGTAACCGCGCCCGACGCGCCCGGAGGACTCGTGTTGGAGGACGCCGACGCGGTCCACCGTGTCCTCGGGGCCGAAGAACTGCCATGAGGCGCGGTGGGGGCCGCCGGCCGCGCGGACGTGCAGGAGGGGTTCCTCGTCGCGGTCGAGGGCGGTGAGGTCGAGGGGATCCAGGACGACCCACAGGTCGGTGCCGTGTCGGGCGTGGTCACGGGCTCGCCGGTCGGGGTCGGTGTCGCGGTAGAGGTCACCGGAGTGGAGGGCGATGGCCTCGACGGGACCGAGCTGGTCCCGGCCGTCCGGGGACTGCGGGGGCGCCGGCGTGTGCGCGGCGGTGGGTGTCGCGTCGTCGGTGCGGGGGTGCGCGGGGGGCTGGTTCATCGGTGCTCCCTGAAAGGCGTGGGTCGTGGTGGAGGGGTGGCGCGGGGCGGGGACGGGTTGGTCAGAGGTGGGTGTGGAGCGCGAGGAGGAGGCCGCCGTCGGGGCTGCGACGGACGGTGACCACCTGTCACAGAGGGCCTGGTAGAAGGCCGCGTCCAGGAGCAGGGATCCCCGTATGGCGTCGGGTGGGCTCCGTGGTCGATCAGGTGGGCGGCTTCTTCGGGGGTGAGGTGCGGGTCCTGCGGCGTTGGTGTGGGGCTGGGTGGGGAAAGGGCCGCAGGGCTTGGCGTGGCGGTGAGGGCCGGTCTCCCGCAGGTGGCGGGTGAGGCGGGTCCTGCGACGGGCGGGGGGTGCCTGCCGGGCCGGGCCCGGCAGGTGGGTGGGTGGGGGGTGCTGGTCAGTCGTCGGCACCGCCGAACCCGGAGGCGGCGAATGCCTCCCTCTCGGCCTGGAGCTCTTCCTCGGCCTTCACGCGCCAGGCCGCGGCCGCGAGTTCCTTGGCGTGGTCGGGGTCGGTGGCCTCGACCACGCTGATCCAACGGGTGTAGTCGTTGTCGGGGCTGATGGTGCCGGCCGGTGTGTGAGCGCCGGTGAGGATCGCCGCGACGTACAACGTCCTGCTGTCGTCCTCGTTGTCGATGAGGCCGATCACTGTGTAGGCCTTCAGGCGGCCGGTCGGGGTCGGGTCGTGGGGGGCGCTCGGGTGGGTCATGGCTGGTCACCTCACGGATCGGTGGCGGGTAGGTGGGGTGGCGCGGCCCCGCACGGTGGGGGCCGCACCCGGCGGGGTGGCTGGGGGTGAGGGCGCGCAGCGCGGCCTTGGCGATGGCGTGGCGGTGTCGCTCGGGTTGGTGAGGGTGACGGCCTGGGCGGGAACCGGATTGCCGTCCTCGGGGGTGGTGGGTGGCCCGGGGCGCGGATGCCGGCGGGCCCCGGGCCGGGGCGCTGGCAGTCAGCCGAGGTGGCCGTGGGTGAAGGTGAGGGTGCCGTCAGGCATGCACGCGGCGACGATCCGTCCGGTGTGCAGGGCCTCGATGAGCGCCGCGTTGAAGGCGAGGGATCCCTGGGCCGCGCCGGGGTGGTCGCCGGTCGTGATCAGATGGGCGGCTTCGGTGGGAGTCAGGAGTCGTCCGCCGGCTGGCAGCGCGGGGTGTGGCCCGGTGCCGGTGGCGCCTGGTGTGCTGTCGGGGTCCTTCTCACCGGTCTGGTAGCCGCCTTCGGCGAGCACCTCACGGAGCTGCATGGGGCCGAAGCGGGGTCCGAGCCGGGTGTGGAACCGCTGGCCGGTGTGCCGGTGGTGCAGGTGGAACTCCAGGCCGGTGGCGTGCAGGATCACCCGCGTGTGGTCAACCGGGTGGTCCCACACGTAGGTGTCCTCCAGACCGGGCAGGGGCAGCCAGCCGGCCCGGGTGAAACCCGCCTCGTCCAGGACGGTGACCAGGTCGAGGTCCACTCCGTGGGCGGGGGTGGAGCCGACCAGGTAGGTCAGCGGTTCGTAGGGGGCGTGGGTGCGAGTGTGGGGGTGGGTGTAGAGGTACGGCTCCTCGATGTCCGCGGTGAGGCGTCGCTGCGGGAGACAGGCCGGGCAGACGGTGGCGGAGTGGGGACCGTCGTAGACCCCTTCGGAGGCCGGCCAGCCGGGGAAGACCTCCGGGCAGCCTCCGCGGAGGAACGGCACGACATGGTCGGCCACCGGGGCGGGGTCGCCGGGCCGGGCGTGGGGGCGGATACGCACGAAACCGCTGATCAGGTCCATGGAGACCTCCGGGGAAGAGACACGCGGGATGGGGTGGGGTGGGCGCGGCCCTGGGGGGTGGGGCCGCGCCCGGAGGCGGGTCAGGACGGGCGCAGGGCGCGCAGCGCGGCGTCGGCGATCGCGGTGGCGGTGGTCGTGGGGGTGTCGAGGGTGATCCCGGGCGCGGGTGGGATCGGGCTGTTCGTCTTGCTGGGGGTGATCCACAGCAGGTGGCAGCCGCTGGAGGCGAGCCGGCGCAGCCTGGCCTCGCCCTGCTCCTTCTCGGTGGTGAGGAACTTCCCGTCGGAGATGACGACGAGCAGCCGGATGGCACCGCCGGGGCGGTCGAGGCCGAGGCTGGCGGTGAGCAGGTCGACCGCTTCGGTGAAGACCTCGGTGCCGTCGTTCGCCTCGAACTTGGTGACTTTCTGCGGGGCGGCCCCGGGATGGCTCAGGGCCCGGACATGCCGTCCGAAGATCACCGTCTGGGTGTGGGTGCCGGGCACGGCGGCGGCGGCCGTCGCGGTGATCCACGCGGTCGAGGCGGCCGGTTTCGCGAACGTGCGCATGGACCCGGAGACATCGACCGCGATACCCAGCCGTAGCGGAGGGTTCGGGATCTTCTTGTGGCGGGTGCGGGTGAACGGCCTTGCGGTCGGGAGGGCGCCTGCGGCGCGTTGGGCGTCGGCGGCGAGCGCGCCGCGCATCCTCAGCCGGCCCGGTGGGGTCGCGGAGGTGACGGTGACCGGGACGCGTTCGGGGACGGCGGCGCGGCGCAGGGCACGGGCCAGGGTGCCCGCTGCGGTGCGTTCGACGCGGGTCGCCGGGCGGGTGCCGGCGGTGCGGGTCTCCCCGTCGAGGGAGTGCCCGTGCGTGTCGGCGGTGATCGCGTCGAGCGCCTCGGCGATCGCTTCCCCGAGGGGTGTCGCGCCGTCAAGGGCCGGACCGGTCCCGGTGCCGGCGCCGGCGAGCACGCGGTCGGTCTCTTCCTCGTCGTCGCCGACGAGGTCGGCCCACTGCTCGCCGAGACGCAGCATCGTGGCGGTGTCGTCGTCGGCGGTGGCGGTGGCGGCCTGCCAGATACGGCGCAGTGCGGCGAGGTCATCCGCGCCGAGGATCGCCGCGCACACCGTCTCGACGGGGGCTGTCTCGGTGGGGCCGAGGATCCCGGCGTCGGCGCGGGCGAGGAGGAGGGCGGCGGCGCGGGCGGCGGCGGCGCGGGTCATCGGGACCGGTGGCGCCGGGGTGGGCGCGGGTGGGACCGGGGTACTGGCGGGCGGTGCCGGTACGGGTGGGAGTGCTCCCCCCGCCGCCTCGTCGTCGGGGTCGGGCAGGAATGTCGGGAGGATGAGGGTCTTGGCGCTGGCGCGCAGCCAGCGGCGGTGGGTGGGGCGCCGGCCGGTGTGCGCGGCCTCGATCCTCGCCTCCTCGAGGAGCATCGCGGCCCGTCCCGCGCGGCTGCTCATGGTGGTCGGAGAGTCCCAGTGGGTGTGGGCGGCGTGGGCGCCTTCGTGGGTGAGTACTCCCCACAGGGCGGGGTAGCGCCGTGCGTCCGTGGCGGTGCCTTCCACGGTGGTGGGGTCCATGCCTGCGGGGAGGATGGCGGCGTCGATCTCGATCGCGGCGAGGGAGGGGATGTGCACCCCGGGGGCACCTCGGCCGGCGCCGGGGGCGCAGGTGACGACCAGGTCCTTACATCCGGAGATGGTGGCGATCTCGGCGGTCATCGCGGCGGAGATCCGCAGCCACTCGCCTTCGGGGGCGGGCGCGGGGATGGTCGGGTCGGTGTGGATGTGCTCGGCGGGCATCCGGGACTCCTCGGCCGGGGCGGGTGGGCAGGCTGGCGCCCACCCGCCGCGTGTCGTGGGACGGGTGAGGCAGGGCGAAGGGGCGGAGGCTAGATCTGCTTGCCGAGGGCGAGGGGCGTGAGCTTCGCTCCGAACGCCTTCTCGACCGTCTCCGCGACCGTGGGCCGGTCCTCGGTCGGGGCGACCCCGATCAGGTTCGCCGCCGCCGCCGGGACACCCAACACGTCGACGATCTTCTGGAAGGCGATCAACTCGCGGAGCTGGGGTGACCAGCCGATGTCACCGGACTCGCGGCGACGGTGCAGGTTCCGGGCGACGGTGACCGCCCGCCTGTCGATGTCGAGTTTGGTGGCCAGGTCGAAGTCGGTGGACACCTCGATCTGCACGCTGAACCTGCTGGAGAGGGCCTCGGTGAGGATCGCGCCATGGACCCCCGGGTTGTGGCCCGCGATGATGTAGAAGCCAGGCTTGGCTTCGATCGTTTCGCCTTTGTGGGCCTTGACCACGATCCTTTTCCGGCCGTCCATCGCCGGGTACATGGCCGCGAGGACCGCCGGGCTGATCAGGGTGGCGTCGTCGACGAGCAGGACCTTTCCCTCCTGCATGGCGCAGATGAGCGGCCCGTAGACGAACTCGTACCGGCCCGTCGGTGTCTGGGTGTACTCCCCGATCAGGTCCCCGACCTGGGTGTCCCCATCACCCGCGATGGTGATCAGATCCTCCCCGAACGCCGCCTCGATCACGCTCGTCTTGCCGGTGCCGGGCGGTCCGTAGAGCAGGACCGGTACCTCGGCGGCGCGCAGTTTGCGCAACACCTCGACGTCGGGCAGATCGGCCAGTTTCCTCGGCCGGTAGACCTGCCCGGAGGGGCGGATGATCCCCCCGTCCGGCGTCGTCGCCGGTACCGCCGGGGGCGCCGGCTTCGGCGGGACCGCAGCGGGGACGGGAGGTGCCGGTGGGGCCTTCGGCGGGAGGGTCCCGGCCTTGATGGCGAGTGCGTCCCCGGTGGTGGGGGTGGCGGCGTACCGGCGTGGCGCCGGGCTGGTCAGGGCGGCCTGCCCCGCCTCGGTCAGGCGATCCAGAGCGTTGCCGACCGCACCCGAGCTACGCCCTCCGAGGGCTTTCGCGATCGCCGTGGGGCTGTGGGAGCCCGTGTTGTCGAGGAGGAACTCGGCGACAAGGCGATGCAGGGCGTACGGGGACAGCCGGGGCGTCTCGGGGGCGGGGGTCGGGGCAGGGCTGGTCATCCTGATCTCCAGGCAGGTGAAGGAAAGGGCGAGGGGTGGCTCCGGGGTGGCGTGCGGGGCGCACGCCACCCCGGAGGCTGGGGGCGCTACCGGCGGCGCAGGCGGCGTCGGAGCGGGCGGCGGCGCCGGGGGGCCGGCCGGAACTGCTGGGTGCCCACGACGATGTCGAAGTTCGCCGGGTTCCACGGGTCGCCCGGGGGGAGGTCTCCGACGACGTCGATATGGACCCAGGTCCCGAGGTGGTCGTTGACGAGGCTGACGGTGACCGGCGCTCCCGGTATCCCCGGTGTCCACCGCTGCGAGTGGGTGCCGGGCCGGTAGGACGATCGCGTCACGCGGCCTCCGATGGGTGCGGGCACCTTCACCTCGTCGAACCTCTCGACCGAGTCGAAGGAGGTCTGGGTACCGCGCCTGGAGGTGACCTTGGTGAGGGCCCGGCGTGCGGTGCGCATGGGTCGCATGGGGACTCCGTCCGAGTGGTGGATCGATCGCAGGGGGGCGTGCTGGCTTTCCCGCGTGGGGGTGGGTGGTGTTACCGGTGGCGGCGCAGGAGGCGGCGCAGGCCTCGGGTGCGGCGGACGGTCGTCAGGCACCCGTGCGGGCACGACGTCTGCTCGGCGGTGGGCGGGTTGAGGGTGCGCACCAGGCCGACCGCGTCCGGGTCGACCTCCGGGGCCCAGTTGAGGATCGTCTTGCCGTCGAAGACGATCTCCAGGGCGAACGGCGCGGTGCGGTAGTCCGCTAGGGAGAAGATCTCCACCGACATGGCGCCGTCGGGTTCCTGGTAGACCCAGGTCGTTAGGTTCCCGACGGTGAGGTAGGCCAAGGCCGTGTCATCGCGCGGCATCGTGATCGACTCCTTCGCGGGTGCGGCCGAGGGCCTCGGTGATCGCCTCGAGGTGTCCCTCGTGCTCGGCGTAGGTGATCCACTTCTGGGTGGTGCGGAAGGGCCGGACGGCGGTGTACTCGTTGCCCGGGAGCTTCCTTAGCCGGAACGCGACCTCCTCGACGCTCATGTCCTCGACGTTGTGGGGTGTCGGGCCCACCGCGTTGATCCCGAGGATCGGGTCGACCAGGTGGGCGTAGTAGACGCCTTCCGGGTGCGGGAACACCGCGATGCGTGGTGCGGGCATGACGGGTCACCTCCTTTCATGTGGGCGGGTCCGATGCGCGTCCCGGTCGCGTGTCGCGGTACCGGTTTCCCGGTCGGGATTCGTGTTTCGTGTTTCCCGTTCGGGCGGTGCGTTTTCGGTGTGGGACAACATTAACCTCGTCCATTCGGCAATGGGAAGGGGTTTTCCATGACTCTTTAGGAATGTTTTCCGAAAAGAGTCATGGAAAACCGCTTGCCTGTTTCGAAATGGCGAGCTATCCGCGTGCGCGCGGATAGGTAATGACGAAAAGAGTCATGGAAATGCGGGTGTGAATGCGCGCGGGTCGAGATAGAATGGCGGCAACGGAATCGGCGCACGACGGAAGGGGTGGTGGGGATGTGCACGCGGACGCGACCGGCGGCGCTCCGCCGCCTCCGCCCGCGCGCGTGCGCGGCCTCGCGCGAGGCGGCGAGGCGGGGCCCTGGGGCCGGCGGGACGCCGGGCCCAGGGGGCCGATAGCCGCCCGGAGGCGGAAAACCGGGTGGTGGTCCGGGGTCCGCCCCTGGGGCGGGCGCCGGGCCGCCGCACGTGTTTTCCAGCCTCCGGGCGGCGTAGCCTGGCCCACCCTCGGAGGGGGTCGCAGGCCGCTGACCTGCGTCTTTGCCGGCGGGGTCCCCCTCCGGCCTTGAGCGGACGACGAAACGGAACCAGAAACGGACGAAGAAACGGAGCCCGTAACGGAGGGCGGGGGTGCCGGCCGGCCCCTGCCTCTTCGAGCCGCCGGTTCGGGATGCTCGCCGCGGCCCACCCGGGGCTGCGGCAGGCATACCGCGGAAAGGGCGGGGGTGTGTGGTCAGGCGGCGGGTCGGGTGGCGCCGCGGTAGCTGGACCGGACATACGTTTCGGTCCGTACCGGCGCCCCGCGCCGGGGCGCGTTCACCATGTTCCCGCTGCCAATGTAAATTCCGACGTGGGTGATGTCAAATTCGGATGTTCCGTAGAACACGAGGTCTCCGATTTCCAGGGGCGTTCCTGGAGAGAGACGCGGTCCGGCGTCGAACTGGTCCTGCGCGACCCGGGGAATGGTGATCCCGGCGGCGGCGTACGCGGCCCGGGTGAGACCGCTGCAGTCGAATCCATTCTCGCCGTAATCGGGTTCTCTGAACTTGCGCAAGTCGGACAGATCATATTTGTCTCGGTTGAGTCGTTGGCTGGACGGGTGTGAGAGGATGGCCCTACTCGGGTGACCGGTTCTCGGGCGCATTGGTGGTGATGGTGCGTGCGACGAGGTGATGGACACTGGGCATGCCGAGGTGGACGGTGGTCTGCCGGTTGGTGAGGCGGTCGAGATCGGTGAGTTTTGCTTCGGCGGCGGCGAGGCTGATGGTGAGGCCCTCGATTTCGCCGAGCCATCCTTGCTGTTCGGCTTCGCTGATGCGTGCTTGCAGGTTGTCATGAACCTCGACGAGTCGTGGCCGCTGGGCCGGGTCAGGCCGCAGCATCGGGCATCGAATGCAGGCATGTTCATGGATGCACGGAGTGTTGTAGGCGCGCCCGCAGGTGCCGAGGGATACTTTGCGCCGTTGAAAGTGGCCGAAGAAGTCTTCCCATTCTTGTTCCGTCGGTGTCCGGTATTCTTCGCTGGGGCGCACGGAACGGCGTCGGGAGATCCATGCGCGGTGCGCTTCGATCGTTTCCTCGGGGTAGGTCGCCTTGTAGCCCATCGTGGTGTTGATGTCGCGGTGCCCGCAGATGGCCTGGGCGATGTGGGGTGGGAGTCCGCTCATGACAGCGTCGGTGACGAAGATGCGGCGGAAGTCGTGCGGGGTGAAGTCGAGGGGCTTTTGGTCCGGTCCAGTCAGTCCGGAGTGTGCGAGGGCGTTGCTGAGCGCCTTCTCGATGGACCGGCGTGGTATCGCTCGGTTTTCGGCGCCCCAGCGTCGTTGGAACAGCAGAGGCATCGGCGGAAGCCAGACGCATTCGTGGATGTCGTAGGAGGGGACGAGAGGCACGGTTCCAGTGGCGTCGCGGACGCGGCAGACCACGGCGCTGAGGACGTCGGCGAGTTCCGGGCTGATCAGCAGAAGGCGTTCGGTGTCAGTTTTTGACGGCGCTATCTGTAGGAGGGGAACCAGCTCGCCGGTGGCGGGAAGCTGGTATTGGATGAAGCTGTGGTGGGTGAGTTCGAGGAGTTCCTCTGCCCGGATTCCGGTGTGTCGCAGGATTTCCACCGTTGCCCATGCCCAGAACGCTTCGTGTTCTTCAAAGGTCAGGTCGTGGCGAACGCCGCTGTTCTGGTCGTCGGCCCAGACCTTCGTGCCGCCAGCGGTCGGCATGAGTGGCCGTAGAAATGTGCGGTCCGCGATGGTGAAGGTCTCACCGGGGTCGGTGCGGCGAGCGACGGCGAGACGCTCCGCGGTGTCATGGCGACGCTTCTCGACAATGCGGACAAGGGCGGGCAGGTGCGGCAGGCGCTCGCGGGTGCGCTGGTCCATCCGCGCCTTGCGGCGCATCCGCTCTTTCCACCGATTGACGTCGGCAGGCGTGACGGGGCAGGGCGCGGCCCAAGGGCCCCAACGGGCTGGGTCTTCCAACGCCCACTGCGCAATGTCAAGATAGAAGGCACGGACTGCGAACATGCAGCTCTTGGCGTTCGCCCGCGGGGTCTCCACGTCGACGAAACCCCCGTCAGTGTCGGCCGCCTTCGTAGTTCTCACTTGGATGCGTTGCTTCCAAGCCGTGGCGACCTCGTCGGGAAGGTGGAGGGAGTAGATTCCGGGATGGTGGCGCTCCAGGTCTCCCCAGAACAGGCCCGCGAGCTTTTCCGCGAGTTCCTTCAAGCTGACGTAGTCCACTGCTGGCTGCCGGTAACGCAGATACTCGACGAGGAGATTCCGCACCGGCCGGCAGCGTAGAGCGAACCGATCCACGAGCGCCTCGACGGTGAGCTGTCCGGTTGCGCCGCGGAAGGCCCGTATCGTGGGTGGCGCATCGGGAGAGAAGATCCCGGCGTCGTGCAGGAGCTGGTAAAAATAGGTCTTGCAGGTTCCACCTTTGGCCTGCACCGAGCTTTGGACGTCCAGCAACTCCACGCAATCGCCGGGGACGATATCGGCGATGAGTCCGCCTTTGCAAGCCATGATCGTGGCGGTGCGGTAGAGAGCGAGACGGACCATCAGCGGCGCCGCGGCAGGGTTCTCCCGCGCGCAGGCCCGCAGCCGGGCGAAACCGTCGGGGTCACGGGAACGTTCCATGGCCGCTTGGAAACGCGGGGAATGACGGGTCATCATCCACCGCACCCCGGGCCGGATCACATCCCCGCAGATCAAGGCGAGCAGGCCAGTCGAGAGACAGGGCTCGTTGGTGTCGTCGCCGACTCCCCGCAGCCATTGCACGGCTATTTCCCGCCAGTGCTTCCCGTCGATCTCCTGCACTCCTGTGGCGAGCCATCGCTGCTGCCAGGTAGCGCCTGAATGGCCCTGCAGCCACCGCAGGACGCCGGTGATGCCGCTGCGTCGTTTCCATTGCACGGCCTGCTTGTCAGACCCGTAGGGCGGGGGAACAAGGAGCTCAACGATGTCACGACTGCCAAGGAAGGTTTCCGGCCACGACCCCGGAACTGCCCGCGGCGGGAACTGTATCCGCAGACGCGCGGCAGCGCCAGCGGTGCCGCGCATCGTCCCGGGTTTCCTGACAATGGAATGTGACCCGATGGATGGATCCGGCCGATCCAAGACCTCGGTCACGGCGTTCTCCCGGGGAAAAGGACCTGCAGGCTGTCAGGCCGGTATCCCACGGCCGGCGGAGGCGGTGGCGCGACAAGGCCCGCGGCCTGGCGGGCATGGTGAGCGCGCATTCCGGCGAGGACCTCGTCTTCGAACGGTGTCGTGTAGATCTGCGTCGTCGTCAGGCTGGCGTGCCCGAGGACCCATTGCACGTCGGTCAATGCCACCTGGGGATCCCGTGCCATACGGTAGGCGGCCGTATGACGAAAATCATGCAAGGTCCAGTTACTCCCCAACATGGCCTGCGCCCGGTTGAGGGCCGCCCTGGCGGCATGATAAGTCAAGGGGCGAGCCGGCCGCCGCAATGTCCACCAGAGGGGGCAGTCCGGTCCGGACGGCGCCAGATCATGAACCTCCTGCTGATACAGACGAAGCCATACGAAGGCATCCGGAGACGCCGGCAGCCGCTGGATTGTCCGGGAACCTTTCCTCACAACGCTGATCAATTGCTGGCCTGGGTCAGCATCAACCTGGGTAGCCCCCAACAGCTCGGACGCGCGAGCACCGGTTGACACGTAAAACGCAACCAGTGCACGGTCGCGGTGGCTCAGCAACGCCGCGAACAACTCGTTGAAGCGCTCGTCCGGGATCGCGCGAGGTACCCGCTTCGGGATGCCCGGACGATACAAGCCGACCCTCGTGTTGCGAAACGGCTCCAGCGGATTATGGTGTGCATGGGGCCGTCCCTGGTCCTCCCGCTGCCGGACCAGCGGAAACGGATTTATGACAGGCCCACTACCCCAGCGCCGGTGGCAATCATAGAAGGCGCGCAGGACGGTTTCGCTATGCGCGACTGTACGGGCCGCATACTTCACCCCCGGGGCCGGCCTTCCCGTGACTGGGTTCGGGCGCCCCGCCCCCGATACTTTCCTCGTTCGCTGGCTCCGCGCCGGCTTGTCGATAGTTCTCAGCCAGCTGGAGAAGTCACGCGCTTCGACTCTGCCCGCCGCATCCCAGGACACATCAACCGCCCACAGGAAACGGAACCAGCGAAGAAGGTCCAGCCCATAGGAGCGTTGCGTTGCCGCCGACCGGCCTGCTGCCTGCAGATCCTTCAAATAGACCGTGACCGGCTCCACAACACGCCCAGTTCCGTCCAGCAGACGGTACGGCTCGAACAGCTCGCCCGTGTCTCGCAGGCATCCGACACAAGGCACTACCAGCGCGGCCAAGTCTCGCGACTCATTCTCAGTATCGATCATCGCCCTACTCCAGCGGACAGACGCAGAGAACGGGCGCTCACCACGCCGGAACCTCCACGCGATCCAGTGGTCTGATTGTCGCCATGCCCTTCGGTTACGACGGTGGACGGACACACAGCGAAAATCACTATTCCTATCCAGCCACACCGTGGTCACCTTCATCCCCGATCCGCAGGCCGTGTTACCCCTACAAGATTGCGCCAGATCGAGTCGATGCGGACGACGGCACCCCGATGAGGAGCATTAATCATTTGAGTTGACGAGATTGCAATCCCGACGTGCGTGACATCACCAGGCCCGGTCCCGAAGAACAGCAGGTCCCCCGGCTGCAGGACCGAGCTTGCGGGAACCAGCGGTCCCGCTTCGTACTGTTGCTGGGCGGTTCGGGGCAAGTTGACCCCGGCTGCCGCATAGGCAGCACGAGTCAGACCCGAGCAGTCAAAACCGCCGGTGACCTTGACCCGGCCATCTGGTAGTTCAGTCAACTGGGG
>NZ_FAOZ01000050.1 GCF_001536285.1 Parafrankia irregularis
CTAGCTGACCCGGCTTCAGAGTTGACCGCCTCCACCTACCAGACGGCCACGCGCTGCACACCGGCCCTTATCCACCAGATTTGAGCCGGCACGACTCTTACGGAGCGTCAACCACTGATTCGCTTACGCTGCACCTTCTGATCTCGATTGCCGAACCCGGCCCATCTGGCAGTGCTGGACCGTCCCGGCGTTGTCGGGGCCGCTTCCCGTCCTCCCCGGCGCTCCCCGGATCAGACTGCCCCCATCTTCAATCAGGCCGCTGCGACGGCCCAATGGCGAGGGTCTCCCACCCCTGCTCGGTGACGCGGCGCCTCGTGGCGCAGCAGGTAGTAGTCGTACATGCGGGCGGTGTGCGGAACGTCCGTCTTCAGATCAACCGAGCTGATCTCCTCTCGCCTCCAGGCGAGCCACGACTTCGGACTGGACGCGCCGGCCTCGGCATCGGTCACCGTACACAACCCCCAGATCCGGCGTAATCCTCTGGGATCACCCTAACGGGCAGCCGGCTCCCTCCCCGCAGGACCCGGCAGACCATGGTCGGCGGTGACAGACCCACCCCGCGCCTGCCGAACGCAGGCCGCGCGGGCGCGAGCGCCGTCGGACCTCGAAGGGGTATTTACATGGTTCAGGTCCCGCCCTCGCACCGTCGTCGACAAAACCGGCACGGTCGCGGGTTCGGCGCGCGGCCTGGGACGAAGAGACCGGGAGCCACCCAGCGCCGGGCCCGCACGTGTCCTCGCGCGGGGCGCCGGTCGGGGTGGCGCTGTATGCGGGTGTGTCGTTGGGGCTGGGTACGCTTTCCGCGTGGCCGCTGCCCCTGATCGACATCTCGATGAGTGCCGTAGCCGGTACGCTCCGGCGCTGTCCTGGATGCGCGACGTGGCAGGCCGGCGTGGGATGGCGCCGTGGCCGGACTGGCCGGACTGGTGCTGGCTACCGATGGCGGCGGTGGCGGGCGCGGGTCCCCGCCGGCCGCAGGACAGCCCCCGCCCGGACGACATCGGCCGTCTCGCCGCGCTGGCCACCTGGTGGCTGGACCGTGCGGTGATCGAGATCGACGAGGACCTGGCGGTCCGGCATCTTCCGGCGGTCGGGCAGGACATCCGGATCGACCGCGAAAGGCTCCTGGCGGGCCTGCCGGCCTGGTGCCCGTACGTCCCGCTGCCCGAGCGCCCGGAGACGACCACCGGGGTCTACTGGCCTCGCGGGTTCTTCGCACACACCGAGTGGGACGCGGCGACCGGGGGCGCCGAGCTGCGGCTGCTGATGGACACCGACGGGACGTGGGAGGGGTTGCACGCCGTTCCCGTGCATCTGGACCAGCCGACGGTGCGCTGGTCGTTCCAGGCTGCGGCCCGGGTGATGACCGCGAACGTCGCCGCCGGCCTGGTCGAAGGAGCACGGGCGGATGATCCACGGCTCGCGGCCAGCGTGGAGATGGCTGGCCTGGTCGTGGCGCAGGTGTGGCCGCTGGTGTCCGCTCTGGTCGATCCCGCAGGTCGGGTGATCGGCCGGGACCGGCCGGGTGAGGTGTTGGAACGGGCACGGGCGCAGCCGCGCGGCACCCGGATCGTGTGGCCGCAGCGGTCCCGGACCTCGTTCTGGCGGGCGACGGCGGGCCCCGCGCCGCGGCCGGTGCTGCGGTCGGTCTGACGGGCACCGCGGCATCAGGCCTGGTCTGGGCGGTGCGTCGCGATCTGTGCCTCTGCCCCGGCGGTCGACCGGACGAGCACGCGGCGAAGCCGGACGCCGCGTCCGCCTGACCGTGTCGCCCGCCCGGCGGGACGGCGGGTTGCGGCGCCGTGTTCCGGCCTTGCGCATCGACGAACCGCGGGCGATCACCGAGGGGGATCAGATGGCCTGGTACACGATCAGACGCGACTGCTGCGGCGCCGTCGAACGCATCCAGGTCTACGGGCCGAGCGACACCCGGCAGGCCAGAGCGAACCGGACAGAGATGCGGCCCTGCCAGGCATGCGCACGCCAGCGGCGTGCCGTCGAGGCCGAACAAGCGGCGCACCAGGCGGCGGGACAAGCAGACCTCGACGGACTACCGACCCTCACGGGCACCGACCGGCAGGTGGCCTGGGCGCTGGTCCTGCGGGACAACACGATCAAAAGAGCGCCGTCGCTGGCGACGATGCCGGGCGCGACCGGGGACCATCTTGACTGGCTGCTCGACAGGATCTGCGAGCGCACCGACGCCGCCTGGTGGATCGACCACAGGGCCGGGCTGCCGCGCGACGACCACTGCTGGACCGCGCTGCGCACCTCCCTCACCGACGAGCAGAAAGCCGAGTTCGCAGCCCTCGGGAAGGAAAGCCGCCTGTGACCATCAGCATCCTGTCCTGCCTGTGATGCGCTACCTCGGAGTTGTCGCCGATCCGGGAGATCGGAGTCATTCCCGGTAGGCGCCCTCGTCCACGGCATGCCGGGGTTCTGCGTGACATGTTCTTCCGGAACCCTCCGGCCGCCGGATCCCTTCTGTCAGTCGTGTGCTCGGAGAAGTCCGACCGCTCCACCCGTATGGGCTGGTCGGCGGCTCGGTGAACGCCACCTTCCGGCCTCCGCCGGTTCCCGGTGCTCGGTCCGGTGTCATAAGGTTCCTCCGCGTTCTCGATAGTCCCTATGTGGTGCTCCGAGCGGGAAGACTTTCCGTCATGTTCAGGGCGGGGCGGCCGGTCCAGGCAGTCACGCGATACGGTAGGGAATACGTCGCGGATACACGGTCCGCGGGTAGGAGTGGGGAATATCCATGGCACAGAAGACGATCGTTTCGCTGATCGATGACCTCAACGGTGAAACCGCCGACGAGACGATCCGGTTCGGACTGGACGGCGCCCAGTACGAGATCGACCTGTCCGAAGCGAACGCCACGAAGCTACGGGAGGCGCTGGCCTCGTTCGTGACCGCGGGACGCCGTTCCGGTGGCCGCGCGGCCGGTGGGCGGCGCGGACAGCGTGCCGCTTCACCGCGCGCCGTGGCCGCGGACCGTACCGCGGATATCCGGGAGTGGGCGCGGAGCAACGGCTACACGGTGAGCGACCGGGGCCGTATCGCGTCGAACATCGTCGAGGCGTTCGAGAAGGCCCACTAGCCGCACCAGCCCGGGGCCATGGCGTGCGTCGTCACGGGGCGCGCCGGGCGCCCGGACCTCGAAACGAGGGGTTACAAGTCGACCCGTCGCGAAGGGGCCCCTCCCGGTTCGAGCACCGCCGGGCGCGGTGCGGGGCCGTGGGATGGGTGACCGTTGGCGTTTGGCTCCCTGTGGCCTGGGCGGCCCCGTCGGCCCGGCGTGGCGGTGAGACGGGCACGATGGCCTCGTGACCGAGGCGGAGACCGTGGACACGCGGCAGCACGGCGATACCGAACGGACCCGGCGCCATGGTGGGTGCCGAGCCAGCGCTGCCGGCACTCTGTCGCCCCCGGTGCGTGGGATGTCCGGGCCGCACAGCCGAGGCGGCGTCGCACCCGGGCCGCGTCGTGTGACGGCCTTGTGGCCGTGATCGGGTTTGGTTTCGGAAGCGGGGCTGGTAGCGCGCGAATCCGGGCAGGGCTCTGCTCCGCTCCCGCAGGAAGGATCTGTGTGTCCCTGCCTCGGATGAACTGGGACGACCTGCCCGCGGACGTCCGGCGGGCGGTGGAGGCCCACACGGGGCCTGTCACGGCCGCCTCGACGGCGTCAGGTGGCTTCAACTCGGCGATCGCCGCGACCCTGCGGACACGCTCCGGGACGGTGTTCTGCAAGGGCCTCCCGGCGAGTCACCGGCAGATCGTCACGCAACGTCGCGAACGCGAGATCAACCCCCACGTGGTCGGACTGTCTCCCCGGCTGCTGTGGCATGTCGAGGTGGACGGATGGGATCTGTCCGGCTTCGAGCACATCGACGGCCGGCACGCGGACTACCGGCCGGACTCCGACGACCTTCCCCTGATCGCCGAGTGCCTGCGACGGCTTCAGCAGGTCGCCTGCCCGGACATCCCCCTCAAACAAGCTGATCAGCGGCTAAGCGGCTACGTCACCGAGCCGGCCGAAGCCGAGATGTTCGCAGGCAGCTCGCTGTTGCACACCGACTGGAACAGCGCGAACCTCCTGATCAGCGACCGTGCCTACCTGGTCGACTGGGCGTGGGCGACCCGGGGCGCGGCATGGCTGGACCCTGCGGGCTGGCTGATCTGGCTCATGGCCGAAGGCAGGCACACTGCCACCCAGGCCGAAGCGTGGGCGGAACAGATCCCATCCTGGCAGGCCGCACCCGCCGATGCTGTCGCCGCATACGCGAAGGCGAACGCACGTCTGTGGGCCGAAATCGCGCAGGCCAGCGGGGATGAGTGGACCTCACGAACGGCCTCGGCGGCAGGTGCGTGGGCGCTCTACCGCGCTACGTGACAGCGTCCAGCTCGCGGAAGCCGCTTACCGGACCATCATCGACACGTTGCCAGCGGTGGCCGGTGCCGCACGCTAGTTGAATTCTCCGTCGCGGGCGCCGGCGAGGAACGCGTCCCATTCGGCTGCGCTGAAAGACAGGACGCCGCCGTCGGGGTGCTTGGAGTGCCTGACGGCGCGTCCGCCGTCAGGTAGCTCGGCGACCTCGACGCAGTTCCCGCCGTTGCCGCCGCTGTAGCTGCTCTTGCGCCAGGTCAACCCCGCCGGGGGGTTGGTCGGGCCGGGTGGGGTGCTGTTCATCCCATCTCCTCCGCGGCCTCGATGATCAGCCTGTTTGACCGTTCTGGGTCCATCGCGGCTGCTCGTAGGCGGTTCATGGCGAGTTTATACCGGCGCAGGTCGGCGTCCCGTTCCAAGTACAGGCCGCTGTGGAGCTGATCCATGTGGACGACCTCTCCGCCCGGCGGGGCGGAGAAGGCAAGGATCGTGAAGGGATAGCCGAACGCGGCGTACGCCCCTAGCGCGTAGGGCAGGACCTGCACGGTGATGTTCGGCTGGGCGGCACGGTCGGCGAGGTGAGCGAGCTGGACACGCATGACCTCGGAACCCCCGACATGGCGATGGAGCACGGACTCGTCGAGCACGACCCAGAGCGAGAGCGGATCGTCACCGGCCAGCCGCTTCTGCCGTTCCATCCGGACCGTCACCCGGCGGTCGATCTCGTCGTCGTCGAGGCTGGTGTTCGCAGCCCGAAGCACCGCACGCGCGTACCCCGGTGTCTGCAACAGCCCAGGAACGAGCTGATTCTCGAACTCCTCGACGCTCACCGCGCTGCTCTCGGCCGCCATGAACCGCTCGAACCAGCGAGGCACCGCGTCGGTGTAGCTGTGCCACCAGTCTTGCTGGCGGGCGGAACGCACCATACCCAGCAGTTCGTCGCGTAGCTGCTCGCCAGTCACACCGTAAAGGTCGAGCAGCGCTGTGACGTCACGGGTCCGCTGTATCCCCGTGCCCGTCTCCATCCGGCTGATCTTCGATGCCGAGCACTGCAGATGTGCTGCGGCCTGGTCGATCGTGGTGTCGGCCGCTTCCCGTAGCCGCCGCAGCTCCGCGCCGACCTGCCGGCGTCGCATCGTCGGGGTTGCTTCCCCAGCCACGACCGCCTCCTCGTCAAGGTCAACCCGGCTCGAGTCTGTCACCTTCACATGCACCACCCTGCAAGGGGAGCCAACGGCACAAAAATTTCTACGCATGGTAGCTGCCGTGCATTGCACGGAGCGTGCAATGCAGGCATTCTGTTCTTGTCACCACCTCGCCACGATCTGCCTCCGGGGATCGCGAGTGGCGGGGGGGATAGCCACGTCCGGTCACGGTGAAGCCGCTTGCGCGCGCTTCGCCCCGCCCGGGACGGGAAGCGCGTCCGTGTCATGTGCGCGGACCGGAGCTGGGTGGTGCGGATGCTAACGGTGCCGATCGGCGCGCGAAGGAAGCACGACAATCGTCGGCCACGGACACGGAGGGTGAGCTCCGCAGGGATCACGGGTGGTGGCGTGTGATGCGGGCGTTCGGATACGTACGGGTCTCGAGTGCGAGGGACGACGAGCTACACCGTCTACGCGACATGATCCGCTCATATGCTGCCGCCGAGGGGATGAGCCTGGTAGCCATCTATGTCGACCAGGAAGGCCGGTCGACCGACGCCGCTCGACCCGGCTTGACGACCCTCCTCGAAGCGGTCGGACGGTCCGACCGGGCCGTCATGCTGGTCCCCGACATGACCCATCTCCCCTGCGCCCAGCACGCGCGCCGTTTCCTCGAGGAAGAGGTGACCGCGCTCGGCAGCGCGATCGTTCCCCTCGCATCGCCGTCCCGGGTCCCCACACAGGCCGCCCCAACAGACCAGCAACATCAGCCAGGATCCCGAGGGGTCGGCCGGAACCCGACAGCGTCACCGACCATCCGTGTGACAGTCGAACGGTTCCCCGCCCTCCTCAGCTCCGTTCCCGCTGCCCGCGCTGCCGCCCTCCGTACACTGCAGGGATGGCGGCTGACCGCCGAAACGCTGAACACTGCCGAGTTGATCGTCTCCGAGCTCACCGCGAATGCCGCGAAAGCAAGTCCGGCCGATGGCATCGTCGCGGTGCGGCTCACGGCCAGTGGCAGCAGCCTTCTCATCGAGGTCTGGGACAGCACCGTCGCCCCACCCGTCCTGCGGGATCCGGCTTACGACGGAGAGGACGGGCGCGGCCTGTTCCTCGTCAACGCGTTGAGCCGCCGATGGTCCTGGCGTCGGGCGAAATCCGGCGGAAAGGTCGTCTGGGCAGAAATGCCGGCAGATACGATGGATCTGCAGGACGACGGGTCGGCCGTGCAGCTGATACAGCGTACGGCCGGACCGGTGCCGGATCCTGTGAGGCCAGTTGCCTTCGAGCACGATCCGGCGCTCCTGCGCCGGGTTGCCGACGGACTGCGGGCTCTTGACGACTGGTACCTACCCGGCACTGAGGCAGCCCGCTCTGGGAAGCCCCCGCTGGCCGCGGAGGACCGGATAGTCCTGCCCGCGTCGATCACCACCAACCTCCGCACCGAAGTCTGCTGGACGCTGCTGGCCGAGCAGACCGCATGAACTCCCGCGTTTCTCCCGTTCCCGTGATCCTGCGCCCGGTCGTCCTCATCGCGCGCATGGCAGCCCTGCCCGAGGTCACACCGCCCGCGGACATCGCACGGATGCTCGCCATGTTCACCCCACCCATCGACCCGACCTCACCGGAATGGGCCGCGCTGCGCGCCGCCCTCGACCACTACGACGACGCGCAGGACCCAGTCCGCTTGGACGCCGCCCGCCAGCAGATCATCATTGCCGCGGAGACCCTGCTCGCCTACCCGACAGACCCCGGCACTGCCGGATCGTGCCGCATACCGACCCAGCGGACACCGCCCACGGAACGCCGCGTATGACGACCGGCAGCGACCCGACGGCTGGCACGGGCGACGGCCCGGCGCCGGAACTCATCAGGTCGCCTTTGAGTCGCCCATGGCATCCCCGGAATTCCTTGAATGATTCATCACCCGACTCGCCCCTCGGCGGTCGCCATGTCACACCAGGACATCTCCACCCTGAAAGGCGCCGTGCCCTGCGGAACCTACAGCGCGACGATCAAGTTATCGTCGTGGACAAGGACAGGCCATTCGCAGCATCTTCACGACCGACGAGGAATCCCTCCACCGTGGGGATGCGCGCTCCACCTCGTCTAGCGCGCCGAGGCCCCGCCCCTGCCCCTCCCGACGCAGACCCTGGCCCCATCTGGGACGGTATCCAGCCCGCCTGGACCCGATCCACGGTAGGCGAAGAACCTGACAGAACGATGGCCGATGGATTCCCTCGCCAGCGGTGGAGCCAAGAAACCCCGGACACCGCCAGCCCGAACCATGCAGCCTCGGCCACCATAGCACCGAAGCAATCGTTGCGGTCGCATTTCCTGAGATCGCGACCCTCCGCCGTCCAGCTAACGGTCCCTTCGCGTGCAGGTCGAAAAGCACATCAGCGCTTGGCGGACGGATCGCGTCCATCTTCTTCACTCTGCTTCTGCCATAATGGAGCACAGATCCTGGCCTGCCAGGGAATCGGTGCCGCTCGGGGGGGCTCGGCCGATGACTATGGACCGTCGGATGACCAGCGGGCACTCGGTGGTCGCCACTACGGAAGAGCTGGTGACGGCGCACCTCGCCGAAGACCAAGTGCTCGCCGGCCCGGAGGTTGTGAGGGTGGTCGTCGACCCGCTCTGCGGGGCGACCGCCATGCCTGTGAGGGTGCGCCGGAGCCGGGCGCTCGAGTGCGCGCCGATGCCCACGGCGCAGCGCCCTGCATCGCTCTCGCTCGACACACTCCGTCCGCGACCCGTGCAGGCATCGTTCCTTCTCGCCTACCGATTCGACCAGGATGGCTACATCAGGTGGAATGGGCATCTACGGGGGCCTCAGTGCCGAATGACGGCTTCCTTCTCGGTGTCGGCTGATTTCGATGCCCCCCGGCCGCACCGTCACCCCCAGTAGGGAAGGAGGTGTAATGCTGGAAGTCGCGCCGAATTTGAATGGCAGCCAAAGTAATGCGTTGCAGATATATTTAAAGCAGCTAAATTGGTCGATCAGCGGCTTCGCGCGACGGGTGCATCAGCGCTGCCAGGTGATAGGGCTATCGAATACCGTCAGCCCGAGTACTGTTTCGCGGTGGTGCAGGGGGAAGACGGTGCCCGGCCCCGAGCTATGTGCTGCAGCCTGTCACGTTCTTTCATCCGCCCTGCACCAAATTGTGACGCCGGAGAGCTTAGGCTGGTCGGCGGCCTCAGAAGATATTGCGGCCGAATCCCTGGAATACAGTGGACTAGCTCACGCCGTGCGGATTCTGGGCAAGCTCTGGGAGCTTGACTTTCTATGCAAGCACAACAATATCCAGAGGATGTTCTTCGCTGTTACCTTTGACTCCGCCTCCCGTGAAGCGCTCGTCATGCCTCCCGATCTGGACCTTTCGGGACATGGCCACCGCAAGGTCTCGACTGCTGACGTAGAGCTCTTGAAACACCACACCCACCTGTACGGAAAATTGGATGCGCTGCACGGCAGCGGGAAATTCCGTAGCGTGTTCGCAGGTTTCATGGATGCTCACACCACTGAGCTCCTCCATGGGTCATTCTCTACGCAGCTAGGGCGGAAACTATACGGCAGCGTGGCGGACGCGGTACTCACGATGGCGAGCATGGCCTACGACGATCAGCTGCCCGGTCTTGCTCAGCGGTACGACCTGCAAGCGATGAGACTGGCCCAGGCGATCGGCGACCGCTCCCGCATCACACGCGCACACATCCATCATGCCCGGCTGGCCGCAGCTCACGGTGAGCGCAAGTGTGCGCTAACCCACGCCCGAAGTGCGGTTCTTGCGTCGGCCGGGGCGCCACCGCTCGTCAAGGCTTATGCCGCTGTCACCGAGGCCCGCGCATGGGCGTTCAACGGGCAGCCCAGCCAGACTTCTGCCGCAGTGGCCCGAGCCCGAGATGCCCTCAACCGTGCGGGTTCCACGGACCCGGGCTGGCTTTCGTGGCTCGACCGGTCTGAGCTCGAGCGGCAAGCGGCATGGGCGCTGGCAGTTGCCGGCTTGTCCGTGCCGGGAATGGATGCGCTGCATGAGGCTCTGAACGTGCCGAGCGACCATAGACGCGCCAATGTGGAGTTGCTCATCACTGCCGCCGAACTGGCGCGCCTTCGAGGTGACCTTGCCGAGCACGCTTCACTAGCAAAGCGCGCTGAGGATGCATCGCGACCGCTGATGAGTCGCCGCCTGGCGGCTCGAGTCAAACTGCTCGTCTCCGGTCAGCCGCTCGATGACTTCTAGTCGATGACCTGGAATCCTACCGCGGGAAAGCGCCGTCCGTTGACCTGGATTTCGACTGCGTACGCTCCCGGCGTGATCTTCGTATTTGCCGTCGTGCGTAGAGTGTGCCTTTTGGTGAGCGTAAGAGGATGGCCGGGTTTGGCCATGGCTCTCGCGAGAAAATAGACTTTCTCGCGACGCGCCCCTCGCTGCGTGGTTGAGGAGATCACGTATGTCACGTGCAGTGGAACCGGAGCCCTGGTTGATATTTCCGCAGCGAATAGGAGGGTATCGCCGTCCTTGAGTTCAGCATGTTCAAGATGGACCGGAGAGAGTTCGACCGGCGCGTCGATCGCGTAGCCGAAGAACTCGTATGCTGCTAGCCAGCCCGACTTGAGCCGAGTGCGAAGCGCCTCGCGTGCGATGAAGTCGAACTCCTTGCTCTGGGTCGCCCCGGAACTTTTCCAGCGCTGGAGGACGCCGAGGACGAGGTCAGGATTCTCGGAAGCGATGTCATGCAGATGATTCGCCACGGAGCGGGTCACGTACCGACTGGAGTCGGTGTACAACTGGTCGAGCACGGGCAGCGCGGCATCAATGGGCAGGGCGATGCGGGGGGACCACGGGAGCTTGGGGCGTGTGGACTCGCTGGCCAATCGGCGCACTCGATGGTCGGAATCTTTCGCCCACTTGCCGATCGCCGCCATGGTCTCGCTGGGAAAGTCGTTGAGGAAGTAACGAACGGCGTCCTCGGCAGAGAAATAGGGGGTCAGGCGCCGGAGCGCTTCGAGGGCGAAGCGCAGGTCTTCGCTGGTGCGGCAAAAGCGGGCAATGAAGTCGGAGTGGGGAGAGTAGATATGCAGGCCGAAATCCGAGGTTGCCCCAGCGGCCTCCGGGGTGGGTGGCAAAGACTGCAGAAGCACGTCGAGCGCCTGGCGGCCGGTTACTGGGAGGTAGTCCCGCAGAGCTTGACTGATTCGGGCAATGCGGGCTTTCAGTTCCAATCTAGGCAGGTCAGCAACCACCTCGCGGACGAACCCTTCCGCATCGAAGCCGGGGAGGACAGCCTGCACCTCCCTGCCGATCCGGGCGACGCGATCAGCATGCAACGCCTGCTCTTTGAGGGGAACCTTCGCGGTCGTCATGTGTAAACCCTAGCGACGACGGGGCACCGGCCGAGGGGAGCCTACTGTGCGCAATGCGGAGTGCCGAGTCGGCGCGAGCAGGCTATCGCACCGAGGTGCGATAAAGCAGGCGGTGGTGCCGCGAGCTGTCGCACGGGGACGCGGTGTGGAGGACGGCGAAATTGTCCCAGACGACGAAGTCGCCCTGACGCCATCGGTGGGTGTAGACGTACTGGCCGCTGGTCGCCCGCCCCAGCAGGTCAGCGAGGAGGCTCCTGCAGTTCTGGTTGTCCAGGCCGTCGATCCTGCTGATGACCATCGAGCCGAGCAGGAGTGACCGTGCACCGGTAACCGGGTGTTCTAGGACGAGCGGGTGTTCGACCTCGGGGTGGGTGGCGAGGCTGCCCACCGCTGCCGATGAGTGGCCGCCGTTGGCCTGGCCTTGGAGCGCGCACAGCCGCTGGACCGAGTGGACCGCGCGCAGACCTTCGAGGCGCTCCTTCAGCTCCGCGGGCAGGTCAGCGTAGGCTTGGGTCGTGTCGGAGAATCGGGTCTGTCCGCCCTGTTCGGGAGTGATCACCGAATAGAGCACTGTCGCCCGGCTCAGGAGAGGCTTGAAACTGTTGTCGGCGTGCCACTCCTCCTCGTTATCCCCATCGTAGATCCCGACGCGGACACCGTTCTCGACTAGATTGCTGATGACCGTGATGCCGGGGAATCCGCTGACGGCATACTGGGAGTCGACGTCGGTGTCCACGGTGCCGAAGTGTTCACTGACAGCGAGGATGTCAGCGTGGTTAAGGTGCTGGTCGGGGAAGATGAGGAGCCTGTGCTGCTGAAGGGCCTCAGCCAAATCCGCAGAATGCCTCAGGCGTGCATGCTGGCTGAGGTCGAAGTCGACGACTGCGCCGAAGCCTCCCGCCATCGGATGCGACGATAGGGCCATGCGAATCCTCCTGGCGAATGGGGTGAACATCGGCCGCGCTCAGTACTGAGGGGACTGCCGAAAGTGGCTTATATCCTTGACCCCCGACGCTGCCATGCACAGGCGCTCGACGCCGATACCAAGGCCGACGCTGCTGCCCGGCACCTGACCCGCGTCGATCGCGCGCCAGACCAGACCCTGCTCGTCGTCGTACAGGTCCGCCTCGCGGGCCCGCTGGGCGAATGCGACGCCGTCGACCTCGTCCTCATAGCCATGGACTACCTCGATGCCGTCGATGACGAGCTCGAATCTGTTGATCACGGCGGGTGTACCCGGGGTGAGGCGGGCGCATGGCTCGTCGCCGCCCAGCGGGTAGTCGGTCAGGAACACCGCCGCGGCCCTGCTCTTCGTCTCAAGCTCGTGCTCCACAAATTGCCCGAGCACGGTCCTGAACGGTGTCGTTGCGCTCAGACGCATGCGATCGGCGATCCGCATGGGTAGATCGCCGAGAGGCTCGCGCCGCAGGTTGACGCCGAACAGATCGAAGATGTAGTCCGCGACTGAGATCCGCACCGGCTTGTAGGCGATGTGCGGGGCGACCAGACGCACAGCCATGTCGTAGAGCCAGTCGAAGCTCTCCCCAGTTGCGTAGAGGTCGAGCATGGTGAACTCGCTCGAGTGGAGCTCGTCCGATGGTTCGTGGCGGAAGCACGGGCCGATCTCGAAGACTCGTGGATGGTATTCGAGATTTATGCGCAGGGCTGGACCGATCATCGTCCGCAGGAACCGGCCACCATCGAGATCGATTCGAGCCCGTCGCCGCGGGCCGAGATCGGTGCGTCGAGCGACTGGAGTGATCAGTTCGACAAAGGATTCAGCGCGCAAGGTGTCGCGCAGACTAAATAGGATCTCGGACTTCAGACCGATCGGGTCGAACACCGCAGTCATGTGGCTCTCCTCATTTGGGCCTCCTGCCAGGCCGGCTGGGCACGACCGCGAGCGCGCCAAGTCATTGGCTGACTCACAAAACTAGTCGCATCTGTCCCAAGTGGGAACCCGCCGTCGCGCATCGAGGAGCAGTTCGTGGCCGACTATGGTCGCTTCAGCGGGCCCTGTGGCACATACCAGCAGCTCAGAGGGCGCTGGCGTGCAAAGGATGTGCAACGGTCCGTGCATCGGACGCAAGTTCGCAGGCATTGTGCCCACCATGGGGGGAGTCATAACGTGTGGGGGCACGCGCTAGGCGTCCGCTACCGTGGTGTTCTGCTTGGGGAAGGTCCTTCCAAGTGTTGCATTCTCGTGGCGCGCGCACGCCTGGCCGCTGGCCGAGTTGTCGGATTCGACTCGTCTATCCGCTGCGGCTCGAAGAAAAGCACACCCTGATCACCGCGGATTCGCGGGATCCAGGCGACCGAAGGGAGAGCTCACAGTGTCCGCTCCAACGACCGGGATGCGTCCCGATGCGAGTGCGCTGAAGGTCGGGATGCGTCCCGACGCCAGTCTCAAGCTCGGGATGCGTCCTGACGCCGGCCTCAAGATCGGGATGCGTCCCGATGCGAGTGCATTGAAGGTCGGGATGCGTCCCGACGCCGTCGCAGCCTGAAGCTTCGCCGCTCGTTGCGCTCCGGCGCGCCACCCATGCCAGCACCGGCGTCATCCGGCGGTTGGTGCGCCGGGGCGGCGAGCGGGCCGTGCTTGTTCATGAAACGCGACCCGAATGCCGCGACGTCAGGAGGATCTGATGGGTAGTCCTGCCAGAAGCATGGTGCGGAAGCCGGCGCCACGAGGCAGGACTCGCAACGGGACCGGCGCGTCGGGGCCTGTCCGTAAGGCACTCGGAGCGGATCTCGTCGCCTCGCTCGAGCGGCTCTGCGGCCCACCGACCATCGGGCGGTCCGATGTCTGCCTGGACGTCGCGTCGATCGCTGTCGCCGCGGCTGTCGGCCACCTCATCGGCCACCTCGTCGGACCCCTGCTAGCCGTGTGCTACATCGGCGTCCGGCAGCGGCACCTGTCGAACCTTGCTCATGAGTGCGTCCACTCCAAGTTGATGGCAACGCGGCGGGAGAACCGCATCATCGGGTACCTGCTGACCGGTCTGCTCGGGGAGGGTTTCCAGCCATACCGCAGCAGCCATCTCATGCACCACGCTAGGCTCGGTTCGGATGACGATCCGATGTTCCGATCCTACCGGGCAGGCAACATTAATGTCGCCGGTGTGACACCTAGCCGACGCACCTTCGTCATTCGGATCATCGTGCGAGGCGCCCTCTGGCGGCTACCCAAGACCGCCGCCCTAACACTGGTCACAAAGAGTCCGGATGAGTCCTGGCGGGCGCCAGCCGCGCGAAGCGCTCTGTGGGCGGGCATCGTTGTAGCATGCTTGCCCTTCAACGCAGTGCTGTCGTTCCTCCTATATTGGCTGGTCCCGCTCCTTTTTGTCAGACCGGTCGTCACGTGGATCACAGACCTCGGTAATCACGCAGGCCTCATTGAGAACGCTGACCCGCTCCGGCAGACGCGCGGCTGGTCTTCCCATTGGCTGACCCGTCATCTCCTCGGTGGTCATCTCGATGACATGTACCACCCGCTCCACCACTGGTGTCCGCAGATACCCTGGCGGCGTCTACCTGAAGCCAAGGCTTCAGCCGCGCAGAGTCTGGAGCGATGGGGCGAAGTCCCGTGGTGCTCGGGCTACTTCTTCCGCCGCAGATCCACCCCAGATCAGCCGTGCGTGATCGAGGACATCATCCGTTGCCTGAGTGCGAACTCTACTGAGGTCGGCACTGGCATCAGTGAAGCGGCCGTATTACCCCTGCACTACCCAGAGTCGTTGCCGACCGGCTGGTGATTGTCACGGATGCGCTGGACGCCTGCGCCCAGTACATCCGAAGAGAACTGCGCTTCCCCCGCCAAGGAGACTGCACGCCATGACCGACCCCGCCAGTGGTGCGAACAGCTTTGACGAATGGACGCGGCTCAGCCAAGTCATCGTCGGTCGCGCCGAGTATTACACCGCCCACGACCTCGACACTTCGTGGCGGCTGTTCTTCTTCGACAATGTGGCTCCCACCCTAGGAAATGAGGGTGGCGCAGATCCTCTCCTGGCGATCCCTGAGCAACTGGTCGACGAGCTGAACGAGGACATTGCTGGCCTCGTCGACGCCCTGACCGGGTGCGGAGTGAGCGTTCTACGGCCCGCGACTCCGGGCAAGAATGTCGACATATGCTCCCCACTCTGGAATGCCCGAGCAACACCTCCCCTCAATGTCAGAGACCAGACGATAGTTCTCGGGAACACGATCGTGGAGACCGCGCCACACGTGCGCTCGAGAATCTTCGAAAACGATCTTCTCAAACCGCTCTTCTATTCCTACTTCGAGGGCGGGTCGAACTGGCTGAGCATGCCACGACCCGCGCTGGGGCGGGATTCCCTGGATGACGCCTATTTCCGCCGCCTTGGCATCGATGTCTCTCGTGCCACCGAAGGTGAGACGGCCCTGGGCATCGACGGCTTGGGCCTGGAGCTGGTTTTCGACGGCGCACAGTGCATGCGGCTAGGTCGCGATGTCCTAGTGAACGTGGCCAACCGCAATCATGAGCTGGCGCTGCGCTGGCTCACCGTCAACTTCCCCCATATGCGCTTCCATCGACTCGACGGAATAGCAGACAACCACATCGACAGTGTTGTGGTGCCACTGCGGCCTGGTTTGATGCTTCTGCGTTCGCCAAAATATTTGGCGTTCCTACCTAAGGAAATGCAAGCGTGGGATGTTATCTACCCCCCGGAGACGGACGAGTCCACTTTTCCCAAGTATGACGACTTCGGCTTCGTTATCCCCATCGCCAGCCGCTACATCGACATCAATGTGCTATCGATCGACGAGGAGACCGTCGTCGTCAATTCTCACTACCCTGAACTGATTAGCGTGCTCGAGGGGCGTGGCTTCACGGTTGTTCCGGTTCGCCATCGGCACCGCCGACTCTTCGGGGGAGGCTTCCATTGTTTCACTCTCGACACCGTCCGCGCAGGAGGTTGTGAAGATTACCTCGGCTAGCGACCCCGCTGCGCCCCCGGTCGCCCTTCCTCTCCATCTCACGACGCCGCGGATCGCACACCTATAGCGGCCGCCTGATCGTCTGGACAGCGAATGACTATCTATGCCCGGCCCCTCGACCGCAGTTTCTGGACCGACGAGTTCCTCTCGCGCACCAGTGTCGGGACGGCGCCCTTCCTGTTCAAGAACGTGATTCCAGCGGCCGCGGCGCGACCTGACGACGTCCTTGCCGGATTCGCAGCAATCCGTAGGACACACGTTGCCGGAACTGATATCGCAGCGCACGCTCGTGTCTATGTTGGAGAGGACCGGCGGGACGACCTCCTGCCTGGGGTGCTGAGTGCACCGGGGTGGGACGAGGGAGGCTTCGTCCAATGGTTGCAGACCCTGACTGTCGCCGAGCGCTTTAGCCTGGTAATCAACAATCTGGAGACCGTAAGCCCGCGGCTGGCCGCAGGGCTAGGAGCATTCCTTGCGTCCCTCCTTGACGGATGGGGCGTGCCTCTCGGTGGCGCTGAGCTGGTCGCGTTCGTCGGGAACTACGCGGGCACGGCGTTCGGTGTCCACGAGGGATTCGAGGACGCCTTCCTTGTCCACCTCGGGCCGAATCCGAAGAACTTCTATACGTGGTCCGCTGAGGCGTTTGAGAAGCTCACCGGCAGCAAGAATCCTCTTTATGGCGACTACTCGTGGCTGCTGGAACATGGCGAGCATTTCGTCCTGGAAGCTGGCGACATCCTGTTCCTGCCCCGTCGCGTATTCCACGTTGGGACCCAGGATGAGTTCAGCGTCTCAGTGGCTGTGCCGCTGTACACCTACCCCGACGCAGGCCTCCTTCGCGAGGTCCTGTTCCCCGAACTGTTCGCGTCCCTTCTCGCCGATCGCGGACCCGACCACGAGCTCAGCCATCCTTCGCCGATGGCGGCTTTGGCCGCGGGAAGTGGCCCGGTAGCGCAGCGCCTGACCGACCTCGCCCGCCCGACACTCGCCACCGCGCTTGAGGGGCTCGCTGCCGCCGTCGAGCAGCATGCAAGCCAGAGATGGAACACCATCCTCAGTAACGGCGGCTGGGAACTGGTGGACGGAGACCTCGCCCGGTCCGAGGCCGCCGCCGCGTTCAACGTAGAGGAGGTCGTGCCCGGCGCGTCGGTCTCAGTCATTGAGCCGTACCGGATGCTCGTCAGCGGTCAACGGATCTTCCTGCGCGGCTATGAGATCGCCATCGACGCCAGCGTGTTGCCCCCGAAGGTGGCCGCAGACCTCAGCGCTGGGACCAGCATCACCCTCCCCGAGGACGAGAACGTACTCGCCGCGATCCGTGCGCTAGGCGCGACCGGCGGCCTCCACGTCACCACTCGCTCCATCCACATGAAGGACATCGCGGCATGACCCCCGAAAACTCTCTCGTGCAGGCCTACTGCGAGTCTCACGCCGATACGCGCAGGTACATCAACGCTGCCCTTCTGGGAACCTGTGACTCGGGTGACGACCTGGTCGACAAGCACTTTGCACCGATGGTCGCCTGGGTGTTCGAGGAGATCCGGAACGTGGTTGGTCCGGACACGCTCACCGCAGCCCAGGCCCGCATGTACATCGAGGAGCTCTCGGTGTTCGCTCGCTACAATGCTCAGTTCCTCAAGGCTGCTGCCACCGCCGTGGAGGGATTCTGCCCGGAGCTCGCTCACGAACTGCGGCGCAACCACCTGGAGGAGGGCGGCGAGCGCGGCAAGGTCCCCGCGCACTACGTGCTGTACTCCAACGCCCTGCTCAGCGACCTCGGTCTTCTCGTCAACGGGCATGTCCCGGCCGACGAGACGGCCAAACTGGTCCTTCTCCACCAAGTGATGGTCGGCTCGCACATGCCCAGCTTGATAGCGGGAGGCTACTACGCAACGGAGGCCGTCGCGATCGCTGAAACCGCACTCCTGCGAGACATCACGAACCGCTACGGCGAGCTGACGGTCCGGGCCAGCGGCAAGGAGCTCAAGGCGCTGCACCACTACTACGAGCTGCATTTGGACGACGAGCACGATGCCGCGCAGATCGAGGGCTTGAGTGTCGAAGCTTCCCACATCGAAGGGCTAGCGCGGTTCATTAGGCAGAATGATCTGTTCCATCTCGACCTGTCACAGTCAACGGACGGCTTCCTGCAGATCTTCGAGGCGATGGCACACTGGTGGAGCGAACTGGCTACCCGAGCAAGGAGAATCGGATGAGCACCTCAGGCACTGAGCTTCGCTCTGGCGGCTGCCTGTGCGGAAAGATCAAGTTCACGGTCGTTGGCGAGCCGGATTACCCGCATACCTGCAGCTGCCCCCACTGCCAGAAGCTTTCTGGCGGCCCGATGATGTCGTGGGTGTCCTTCCCCTTGGTCGGACTCGTCTGGACCGGCGCGAGCGGCACACCATCCTGGTACTACACCTTCGAGGGTGAGACCAAGCGCGGCTTTTGTCCCAGCTGCGGCAGCCAGCTGTGTGCTCTCGACGACGGCGGCGACACCATCGCGATCACGCTCAGTGCGCTGGATGAGGCCACCGACCTCATCCCGGTCAACCAGTCCTTCCGCGGCGACGCGGTCACCTGGCTGCCGCAGGTGTCCGACACCCGGCACAGCGTGGTCGGCTGACGCTTACCGCCAACGACTCGGGTGGTGAGGAGACGTAGAGGACTCACCACCCCGGTGGCCGGAATGGCAAGCGCCGGCCTCTTTGCCGTGCGCTTTCCGAAGTGCGCGGCCATTCAGTCCCCTCGCCCTGGCGCTGCATCGGAGGCCCACCTGTCATGCTTCCTCCGCATGTAGTAAACGAGTTCGACAATCTACGTCGCGTAGCGATGCGTTACGCCGGCGACTTTACCCGAGACCTCGACGGCCCCGATGTCCACCCTGTCCTCGCTCGCCAGATGACGACCAGCAATTGGTCGCCCTACGACAGCACGAAGGTTCGCGCCCAGCAGGATGCTTTTATGGATCTATTGCGGGACCGTGGTGCGGAGATCGTCATACTCGACCCTGCTCCCGGATGCTCGTGCCAGCACTACCCGCGCGACCTCGGCTTCGTCATCGACAACGTCTTCGTAATGGCCCGCCTGAACTCCGAACATCGGAGACCTGAAGCATCTGCTCTGGCCGCTCTCACGGCGGGAATGCCGCGGGTCGCATACCTTCCGCGTGGCACAATCGAGGGCGGAGACGTCATGCTCCACGACGGATGCGTGCTAGTAGGCCTCAGCGAAGAGACATCTCTGTCCGGTGTCGCGGGCCTGCAGGCCATCCTCAATGCTCTCGGCGTCGACCGTGAGGTGATCCCCATCCGCTTCGCGGTTCCCGGCATCGTGCACCTGGACGATCATTTCAATATCGTCGCACCCAGAATTGCCCTTGTTCATCGGGCAGTGTTCCCCCCAGATCAGATTCTCTGGTTCGAGGAGCACTTTGACCGCCTCATCGAAGTCACGGATGATGAAGCATGTGCGGTGCAGGCGAATATGCTCGCGATTTCCCCAGGAGTAGTTGTTGCGGCTACCGGGAGCGACCGTATTTGCCGCGCGCTGGCAGCCGAGGGCATCGAGGTGCTCACCGTCGACTACTCGGCCGTGACCCAAATACCCGGTTCACTGCGCTGTACCACCCTCCCGCTCCTACGAATCTAATCAGCGTCAAACTGTTGCTTTTACAGGACCTTCTGGGCCGTTGCTAAATGTTGGCGGGGGCCAGTGCTGTGCGGTTGATGCGCGCGATGACGTCGTGGGCTGCGGCTTCGCGCTGGTGGGGGATGAGGCGGTCCCGCAGGTCTGTGATAGCGGTGGCATACCGGGCGGAGATCGGAACGCCCATGGCGATGTCCATCGCGGTGTGCGTGGCTGCGACGGCGGCCTCGATGTCGTTGCGTTGGGCGTGTCCGACCGCGATCACGGTTTGGGACAGCGCCGCGCGCCGACTGCGGTTCTGCCGGCGGGCGCCCTCGACGGATCGGTGGGCGTAGCGCTGCGCCTCTGCGGGGTCCCCCGCGTCACGCAGACTGTTTGCGATCTCTCCTGCGATGTAGGGCTCGTCGATAAACCTCGCCCACTCGGGTTCGTCTGCGACGTCGACTAGGTCGAACTTCCTCTCCGCGTGACCGATCGCGACCGCGGACTCGCTTCGCCGGCCCATGACCGCCAGGGCGCGTGCCTCCAGCACCCAGAGGTCGGTGAGGACGGCGGGGGCGTTGAGGTTGCCGAGTCCGTGACGGCCGGTACGGGCGAGGCGTAGGCCTTCGTCGGGGTGACCGAGCATCGTTGCCTGGTCTGCCAGGCCGGCCAGTACATGGGCTCCGAGCATCCGGTTCCCGGATGTCTCGGCGAGGCGCAGCGACTGGATGAGATAACGCTGGGCGACGCCTTGTTGCCCGGCGTCGAACGCCATCCATCCCGCGAGGTAGGTCTGTTCGGCGGCGACCTCGGCCAGCGCCTTGCGGACATGCGAGGGCTGGGACTCTGTGAGGAGCGGGAGTACGTGGTCGGTCAGGTACTGGGCGACCGTGCGGCGGGCGACTTCTCCACCGCCCTGGATGACGTCCATCTCCTGGAAGACCCCGAACATCGTTCGGATCGAGGAGATCGTGTCCATGTCCGCGCGGCGGGGGCCTCCGGCGTCGACGGCCTCCAGGCTGGCGAGGAGCCAGTCCCGGGAGGGTCCGGCGAGCGCCCCCAGAACGAACGATGATCGCAGTAGCAGGTCCCGACGGCGCACGTCTGCCCTCCCGATCTCATCAACGGTGACAAGCGTATGCCCCAACGAGGATCGATACACCAAGCCAGGAACGTCCCAGGGCTCCCTCTCGTGGCCAATCCCGTGGCTCGCTCCGGAACGCGCGGCGATTCGTGCTGTCGGGCTCAGGTCTTCGCTGGTCCGCGGCTGGGATGGGCGTGCGGGAGTTATCGGTTTCGGCTGGTCGGGGCTGGACTGGTTCCAGGGGTGGGTGATGCGTTCGCCGGGCATGGGCGGACGTAGCCCGAGCTCGGCCGGGGTGGCCTGGAGTACCGCGCACAGGAGACGCAGATAGCGGGGGCTGGGTTGGCTCGCACCTCGTTCCCACCGCGAGACAAGGCTGGCCGTCACCGCTGGCCGAGTGGAGTTGGGGTCCTCGCGTTGCCCTCGCTCTGCGATCTTCTCGGCGAGTTCGGGCTGGGTGAGCTGATACCAGGTGCGGTACTGCGTGAGCAGGTCCGCGCGCGTATGAGCTGTCACTCCACCTCCCCGTCACACAGCGAGCTCGGATCGGCTACAGCGTAAACACTCGGGGCCCGGCGAGGCCCGAACGCGACCACAAAAAGTCAGGGTGCCCTGCGCGGGCCGCTTACCCGTGACCCCATCAGGCCGGGAAGTCAAAGCCGCTTGCTCTGGTCTGACTCTTCCAGAGGTCCCTGGGCGTCAGCTCCTCCATGCGGACGACCTGGTGGGTCGCGGCCCTGCCAGGTGTAGCGGCGGGGTGAGCCGCTCGGGGCGCCCAAACCGGCCGCGAACAAGGCCAGTGAAAGGCCAGTAGAAGGCCAGGGTTTCGGTCTGTGCACCTGCGCTACGCCACGGTTCCATCAGAGCAGCAGCGCTCCGAGGCGGTGCCGGACGCCGGTCGTACGAGGAAAACGATGCCCGGCCAGCCACGAACGTTTCGCGGCTGGCCGGGGCGTGATGCCTTCGTGTGATCGGGCGCCTGGCACCCGGGGACCTGCGTCGTCCCCCGCCGGGTTCGGATCGACATCGGGTGTGCGGTCCGGGCTTGGCGGGTTCCATCGCCAGCCGTCTCCTGTCTGAGGAAGCCGTGTTCACATTCCCCGCCGCTCCGGCCATTCCGCGAGGGCGGCAGCTCCTCCAGTTCCCTCCCGCGGTACATGAGGCCATCGCCATCACGCGCGCGACAGAGAACGGTGAGGGCCACGGCGCGCTCTCGGCGGTGGCGCCGTGACCTCCATCGCGGATGTCTCGGTCGCGCGACTGCGGGAGGCGATGGTCGAGCGGATCCTGGCCGCCGAGCCGGTGTCGGCGCCGGTCGAGGCGGCGATGCGCACCGTGCCGCGGGAGCTGTTCCTGCCGGACCTGCCGCCCGAGGCGGCCTACCAGGACCAGGCCGTCGTCACCAAACGTGACATCTACAAGAACCCTGTGGGCTCGGTGTCGCAGCCGTCGGTGGTCGCGGCGATGCTGGAAGCGCTGCGGGTCGAACCCGGCCAGCGGATCCTCGAGCTGGGATCCGGGGGCTACGAGGCCGCCCTGTTGGCGAGGCTGACAGGGCGGACAGGTTCGGTGGTGAGCCTCGACCTCGAGGAGACCGTGGTCCGCCGCACCCACGAATGCCTGGGCACGGCCGGCTACACCGGGATCACGGCGCTGGTCTCCAATGGGCGCTTCGGGTTCGGGCTCCGTGCCCCCTATGACCGGATCGTCGTCACGTTCGACACGCCGGACGTGCCACAGGACTGGTTCGACCAGCTTGTCGAAGGCGGCAGGATCATCATCCCCCTGCACCTCCGCGGCCTCACCCACACCGTCGCATTCGCCAAGGTCGGTGGGATCCTGACCTCCGACGCGATCCGACCGTTCGCGTTCGGACCGATGCAAGGATTCGGTGTCCCCCGGCGGACCACGGTGACCCTGGCAGGCGGGGCACGGCTTGACGTCGGCCCTGACCAGGACGTCGACGTCGACGCGCTGTGCGCCGCGCTCGCCGGGCCACGTCACACCGTGGGAACCGGTGTGATCGTCGCTCCCGACGACACCCTGCTGCTGTCGAGCCTGGACCTGTGGCTGGCCACAGCCCAACCGACCTTGGGCCGGCTCCACACCGACACCCCCACCTATCAGACGGGCCCGGTCACAGAGACCATCCCGCCCGGAGCGCCGGCGATCTGGACCGACGCCACGCTCGCCTTCCTCGCCCTCGGACACACCACCGGGGACGGACTGGAAATCGGCGTGATCGCCTACGGGCCGGACCGGACCCGGCTCGCGGACCAGCTCGCTCACGATGTCCGTGTCTGGAACACGGAGCACCGCGGCGAGCTCCCCACGATCCACGTCTACCCCCGCGGCGTCGTCGAGAAGTCCCCGCCACCCGGCCGGCGCTTCGACCTGCCGTCCGCGCAGGTCCTGATCAGCTGGGGCTGAACCATGGCTTCGTCACGTTCCTCGTCGAAAACCGGGCGGGGCGGCCGGCCCATCAGCCGCTCCGCCGCGGGACCCGCCGACGCGGATCTTCTGATCGTGCACCGTCACCAGAAGCATCTCGAGGTCCGGCGCCGCCTGTCACCGGCCGAGACCACGGTCCTCGCTGGGGCACGGGTCCGTCCCGGGCAGGACCTGGTCGACCTCAGCCAGGCATCGACCCTGACCAGCGCCGCGCTCTGGGCTGTTCTCCCCGGCGGCAGCGTCACCACCCTGACCCCGACCGCGGAAGCGCTGCAGCGGATCCGGCCGACCCCGGAGAACGGCCACACCTGGGGATCGGTCTGGGACCTCACCGAAAACCCCGTACCCCTGCCGGACGCCAGCGTGGACGCGGTCATCGGCCGCAGTCTCCTCGGCCCGCTCCTGTACCCCCGCCGGATGCTGATCGACATCGCCCGTGTCCTCAAACCGGGAGGATGGCTGTCCCTGTGTGAGCCCCTGCTCGGGCAGAGCGGACCTATCGCCCTCGACGGTCTCAGCGCCCGCGAGATCGCCCAGGCCGAACGGGTTCTCGCCGGCGTCCGCCCCGCCGCCCACACCTTCACCGCGGCACACGCGATCGGCAACGCCCGCCTCGCCGGCCTCCTCCCGGTCGAACACACCCAGGAGACGGTCACCGCCCCCATCATCGGAGTCGCCGCGGCCGACACGGCGCTGCGCGCCGTGGGCCCGGCGGGAGAGTCCGCCTACCAGGCGATCAGCCGCGTCCTCGGCGCGGCCTTCGCCCACCGCTACGCCGAAGCATGGCGCTCGACCGCCCGCCGACGCCCCCTTCTCCTGCAAACCCCCATCGCCTACCTCACCATGACCAAACCGGAATCCGCCACGTGACGGCCCGCCATGGTCGGCCCCGCAGCTCTCGTCTCCCAACGTGGATCAGCCCCCAACATGGCGATCTATGATGCGGTGGGTAACCGGAGGGGGATTCTGTGATGCAGAATGACGCGGCCGGGCGCGGGTGACGCGGGTGCTTCCGGCGGACGCTGGCCTGAGCGCCACCGCCGGGCTACTGGACCCGGCACTGGCTACGTGGGGATGACCGCTCCTGAGGCGAGCACCGCCGCGCGGGGAGACGGCGAGGGCGTGGCTGTCGTGACCACCGGGGTCGTCATAGAGACCGCTGATGTCAGCAGTGACGGGCCGGTCATCATCGCTGTAGTCGATCACAGCGTGGACATCATGGCGGATCCTTTTCTCCAGTTGGAGGGTCATCACCTGCGGGTCATCCACCCCGGTACCGGGCTCAGCCACCCGATGGTCGGGCCCGCCGAGCTCCAGTCCGCTGACGTTCTCGTCTACCCAGGCGGCGACGGCGAGGACGCTGTCGCGCATTGCGTAGGACTGCTGCGCGCTTTCCCCGGCTGTGAGGTGACCGTCGCTGGCGAGGTCGAGGACTACGTGGTGGTCGCCCGTTACGCGCAGCCGCTACGGGTCGCGGTTGATCTGCCAGCGCCACCTGTCGCTAGCGCGGTCTACGGCTGGATCGCCTCGTGGTACTGGGCCCGGCGCCGACGGCCCCTCGCCGACATGCTGACCCGGCCGGTGGTTATCGACTACGCGGGGCGGCGCTACCCGGTGACTCTCACGCTGGACCCGTCGCTGTGAGCACGGCACATACAGGGCGGCAAGGCGGGCGCGGAGAGGCACGGTGTGCGCGGACGAGGAGTCTGCAGCGGGGCTGGGCTGGCGTGAGCGGCCCGGCCGGGGCGTCCGACGCGACGCGGGTCAGCGGGAGATGACCTCGGCCGCGGGCCGTGGCCTTCGGTGGCCTGACAACTATGGGGCGACGCATGTGACTGCGGGCGTTGTCACGAAGGTCGTGGAGGTGAGCGGCGATGCGCCGGTGTTCGCCGATGTGAGCAGCGATGGTCCGGTGGTGTTGTGGGTGGTGGAGCACGGCCTGGAGATCAAGGCGAAGCCCTCCTCGGTGCTGGAGGGGCATCATTTTCGGGCGACCCTGCCCCCCGGTTGGCGGGAATCGGCCTCGTGGACATGGGGGCCTAACGACCTCGCAATTGCCGATGTTCTTATCCACTCGGGTGGTGGCGATGACCTCGAGCGGTGCCTGACGCTTCTGCGAACCTTCCCCGGATGCGGCCTGGTGGCGTCCGGCGGGGTCGGGCAGTGCCTGGTCCTCGGCCCGTGCGCGCAACCGCTGCTTGTCGAGGTCGATCTGCCGGCAGCGGTCGTGGCCAGCGCTGTCATGGGCTGGACGATGTCGTGGCTGTGGTGGTTCAGGCGGTCGCGCCCACTCTCCGGCCTGCTGGCCCGGTCGGTGAGCATCGACTACGCCGGGCGGCGGCATCCGGCCACGATCACGCTGGCGCCATCGCTGTGACCATGACCCACGACGCAGGAGGGCACTCCGATGATGTTGACGATCAACACGCAGAACCTGCCCCGAGGTGGCCTCAGTGACGGAGTCGGCACACCGCAGGACCGGTGGCCCGCGTTGGCGGGCCCGTCTCGGCCCACATCGGCCGGATGTGGTTCTGCTTCAGTTTTCCGACCGCAGCCGCCGTCGATGCCTGCGCCGCGGGGATTCACGTAGCGGACAAGTCCGTGACGCTGCGGGATCGTGAGCGTGTTGCGGACGCGTGTCTGACGGGACCCGCGTGATCGAGCGAGATCCAGAGTCTCGATCAAATCGCCATCGCGACCGGATCCGGGTGGGCTACTGGGGCTTGGCCGGGCCGGGGTTCCGTGCGGCTGCGGACTGCGCTCGCGGTGCGAACCCGGTCCGGGCCGACCGGCCCGAGGGGTTACGGGCAGCGGACGACTGCACTCTCGACGATGCTTTCCCTGTCATCGGCGTCGACCGTGACGACCTTCCGCTGCTCGGCGTACTCCGACCGGCCCTGCTACCGCTCTTGCTCATGGTGCTCACCTCCGTGCTTGCCCTGGTGTTTCCGTGCCGACCGGGTGGGATGACGCCAACCGGCTGGTCGTCCGGTGGTCGTCTGGTTGATCCGGCCGGCGTGACCGCCGCCGCGGGAGCCGCCGACCGCGCCCAGGCTCGCCGGCAGCGGGCCGTCGGCTGGCAGGCCGAGAGCGGCTCGGTACTGGGCGTCGCGGAGTTCACGGCGACGCCGTGTCTTCTCGGTCCTCATCGGCATCACCCGTCCTGCTCGCCTCCGGACGCTCCTGTCCATGCTCGCGCGCCGACGCCGGCCGTGCGACAGCAGCCATGATCAAATATTGGGACTTGTCGGCCGGCGAAAAGCGGCTGGCCGGCCGGTCCTGCCGCTCACGGACCTTCCGCGGCGCATCGTCGCGGACCCGCACGGAAGGAAAGGCGTCAGATGGCCGAGGTTCGGTTCGCGACGTACAACATGCTCAACCTGTTCGAGTCCGACAGCGCCGAGGAGCGTGAGCGGTACGGGCGGGTCGTGGAGGTCATCCGCGGTCTGGACGCGGACGTCCTCGCGGTCCAGGAGATCATCGCCCCGAACGTCGAGGTCGCCGCGGCCCGGCTGCGGGCCCTCGCCGACGACGCCGGGATGGAGTGCGCCTACGAGCCGGACCGGCCCGCGATCGCCGCCGGCCGGCAGCGTTTCCACGTCGGCCTGCTGTGGCGGCCGGGCCTGACGGTGGTCCCGGGATCGTTCCGCACGTACGGGGCGGCCGACTTCTGGCACGCCCTCGCGAAGATCACATTGGAGATCGACGGGCGGCGGGTGCAGTACGCGAGCCACCATGGGACGCCGTTCGGCCGGCACATGCGGGCCGATCAGATGGAGCGGGTCGTGGCGGTGATGACCCGGCCCGAGGGCAGCCCGCCCGGTCTGGTCGGCGCGGACTGGAACTGTGTCAGCGCGGACCGGCGGCCGGACGGCACGTTCTACGACCCGGACCCGTATGCCGACAGTGACTGGTACGCGGACCTGATCTACCAGACCGTGTGGGGGTACGACGAACACGGCCGCCGGTGGCACCGGGCGGACCGGGAGCCCGGTGAGGTGCTGTACGCGGGCGGGCTCACGGACGCCGCGGTCGTGTTGGACCGGCCGTGGGAGGCCACCGTCGGGCACTGGCCCGGCAACACCTTCGGAGACCGGCGGATCGACGCGATCCGCGTGACCGCCGAGATCGCCCCGGCGCTGCGCGCGGTCGAGGTGACCCGGACCGAGCTGGCACGCAGCGCCTCGGATCACCTGCCCGTCACGGTCACCTACGAGACCACGGCTCTCGGCACGCAGGCACAGCGCAGCAATCCGCAGCTTCCCTCGTGAGGAAATCAGCCGAACGCAAGCGGTTGAGGCGGGACGGTCTGCGAAGATGATCCCCCGATAGTGGTGTGTGGGGAGGAAACGGTCACCGCCCCCATCATCGGAGAAGCCGCGGCCGACGCCGCGCTCCGCGCCACGGGACCGGCGGGAGAATCCGCCTACCAGGCGATCAGCCGCGTCCTCGGCACCGCCTTCGCCCGCCGCTACGCCGACGCATGGCGCTCAACCGCCCGCCGACGCCCCCTTCCTCCTGGGAACCTCCATCGCCTACCTCACCGTGACCTAACCAGGCGCCAGCCGATGACAGCGGCGGGGCCGGCCGGCCCCGCTGAGGGCCGCTGTCGTTACTGTCCGGTACATGGGCCGATGTTGATCTCTCTCGCACCCCGCTTTTTGCTGGCAGCGAAATGTCCCGAAGATGCCATGCACCTGCATTGGCACGGCACGATGCCGCACGATGACCCTCCTGGACATCACTCTCCGCAGTGAAGCTGTCGGCCTTCCGGGGTGAGTCTCGGCCGAATCCCGGCGTTGGGACAGTCGACGATGCGCGTCACAGCCCTCGACCCGTGTCGATGCCTTGGCCAGAGGATTTCCTCCGGGCCCGCGCAGCCATTTTGTGATCTTGAGTGCGCCGAGCGGGTATGTCTCCCCGATGGGTCGCGAGCGCCCTCCTGTTCGCCAAAGCACCGAAGGCGCGATCGCGGAGTGTAGCCACTCCCTTTGCTCGCGCGCATAATAGTTCGCGCCGCCGCGGATGCGTCTGTGACGTTCACCTCCCTTGTCATTCATTCCCGCTGGTGGTCTAACTCTCTGGCACTTCGGCGAGTCACCAACGTGATAAGGCAGGGGTCAGATGGGTAACGGAACGTGAGGCGGCGCGGATGGTCGGCGGCCCTGCTGGTCCTGCTCGCGACCGGTGCCTGCGCCGACAGTCCTGGCGACCCACCGGCGCCGCCGGCGTCGGCGGCGCCTTCTCCATCTGCCGTCAGCCCCTCGGCGTCGTTGACCCCGGCGGAGATCGCTGAACGCGACGCGCTCACTGCCTATCGGGGGATGTGGGAGGACTGGGTTGCCATCGCGGAGACATCCGACTACGCGAGTCTCAGGATGGCGCGACATGCGAGCGGGAGCGCACTGACGCTTGCCTACCGTGCGGTTTACACGAACTGGCGGAACGGGGTCGTTTCTAAGGGAACGCCGGGGCTCAGCCCACACGTCACGGCAGCGGATCCTGCGGGCAGGCCGGATCGGGTGACTGTTACCGACTGTGTGGACACCACAAAGTGGCTCAACTACACGCCCGATGGTGTACTTCAGGACGATGTCCCCGGTGGTCGAAGTAGCAGCCAAGCACTGGTGCTCTTCCATGACGGCACCTGGAAAGTTGATCAGCTGGTCATTCAGAATAAAGGCACGTGTTGAAACTCTCCCCGCTGATCGCCGGTGCGGTCCCACTCGTGATGCTCCTCCAGGCGACGGCAGCTCGAGCGGACGACGTCCTGTTCGGAGCTCGATGCCAACAGGCCGACCGAGCCTGTGACGTCTGGGCCGGAACCCAAGGAACTCCCGCCGACGACGTGTATCAGAATCACGCGCCAGTACTATCTCCAGCGGACGCTTCAGGAAGCGTAGAGGAATGCGATGTTCCGGTGCTAGGAAAGGTGCCGTGCGTCGATCCAGAACTGGGACGACTCGCCAGTGATGGCTGCTATTACAAGGCTCGGCCCGATTTCACGCCTCCGGCGATCCTTGCTGCGGAAGTCACTCCGGGAATTCCCGGCTCCTGGTATGAGCGCAAATGCCCCGGGGTGAGTAGCAGCTACGGAATCGTGTGGCGGCCCGATGCGCAGATGGGCGCGGTCGTTCCTCCGTCGCCGGAGGTGATGGCGCAGCGGGCGGTGAACCGCCTGGTGTTGCCCGCCCCCGCTTTCGGGTTGTCCCCGGATGTGGAGACGGTGCAGCTGGTCGGGGTGCCAGTGTGGCTGTGGGTCGACGCGGCGAGCTGGATGTCGGTATCAGCGACGGCCTCGGTGCCGGGGGTGTCGGTGACCGCGACGGCGCGTCCGGTGTCAGTGGTGTGGGACTTCGGGTCGGGCGGACAGGTGCGGTGCGCGGGACCCGGGCGGGCGTTCCAGGCTGGTGTGGATGATCCCGCGGCGATGTCGGAGTGCGCGATCAGGTTCACGAGGGGCTCCGCGGGCGAGCCCGGGGGTCGGTTTCCGCTGACGGTCACGGTGTCGTGGCAGGTCGGCTGGGTGGGCGGGGGGCAGACCGGTGAGGCCGCCGGCCTGACGTCGCAGACGACGGCGTCAGTTGCCGTCGGGGAGTCACAGGCGCTGGTGCTGTCGGGGTCGGGCCGGTGAGCGGCACGAGGCGGCCTCGACACAATGAAGACGCCCGTCTGGGGGCGCAGAGCCGTGCGCGGGGTGGGATGGCACGGCGGGCGCTGGTCGGGGTGGTGCTGGTCGCGCTGTCGGTCGCGGCGTTCGTCGCCGTCGGGAACGAGCGTCAGGCGCGGCGCGATCTGCTGCTGGTGGCGCGAGACGTGCCGGCGGGCCAGGTGCTGACCGCGCAGGATCTACGCGCTGTGTCGGTGGGAGCGGCTGGCGGGGTGGACGTGGTGGCCGCGGACGGCGTGGCCGCGGTGCTGGGCCGGGTGGCGGTGGTGCCGTTGCTGGCGGGCAGTCTGCTCCCGGCCGGGGCGGTGGGTGATGGGTCGCGGGTGCCGCCGGAGGGGCAGGCGCTGGTCGGCGCGTCGCTGCGGGCGGGCCAGTTCCCTCCGGGGCTGGCGCGGGGCGACAGGGTGTCGATCCTGCTCACCGCGGTGTCGGCCCAGGCGGGGACCGTCAGCGGGAGCGTGTCTACGCCGTCCACACCGTCCACGGAGTCGGGGGCGCGGTCGGTGGAGGGCCTGGTCGTGGGTGTCGGCGCCGGGCTGGCGGATCCGACCGGTGACGGCGGGGTGGTCGTGTCGCTGCAGGTGGCCGGCGGGGATGCCGCGCCGGTGGCGGAGGCGGCGGCGGCGGGCCGGGTCGTGCTGGTGGTTCGGGCGGTGTCCCGGTGAGCGGGGTGGGTCTGGTCGCGGTGGGCGCGTTGAAGGGCTCGCCGGGGGTGACGACGGCGGCGCTGGCGCTAGCGGCGGTGTGGCCGGCTGGCGCGGCGGATGCCGGTCCGCTGCTGGTGGAGGCGGATCCGTCGGGTGGTGATGTGGCTGGCTGGTACGGGCTGCTCGGCTATCCGGGCCTGCTGGCCTGGGCGGCTGCCGCACGGGGCGGGGCGGCGGCGGTGGACGCGCATGTGTGGGCGCTCGCCGGGGGTGTGGGGCTGGTCGCGGCGCCGGTGGAGGCGGGCTCTGCCCGTGGGGCGGTCGCGGTCCTGGCACAGACCGGGTCGGTGCCGTGGGCCGCGTCGGGCCGGCTGGTCGTGGCGGACTGCGGCCGGCTTGATCCCGGCTCGGTCGCGCTCCCGATCGCGGGGGCGGCCGGGGTGCTGGTCGTGCTGGCGCGCCCGGTCCCCGCCGAGCTGGCCCGGGTCGCGGGCCGGGTGGAGGAGCTGACGGGCGCGGGCCGCCGGGACTGTGTGCTGGTCCTCGCCGGGGAACCGGAATGGTCGGCCGGGCGGGTCGAGGAGGCGGTGGGTCTTCCGGTCGTGGGGGTGATACCGCATCATCCGCGGGCGGCGGCCGGGGTGGCGGGGGGCCGCTTTGGTCGTGGCGCCCGCCGTTCCCAACTCCTGCGCGCCGCCGCGGACATCGCTGCCGATCTCGATCGTCGCCTCGCCGGCCGGCGCGGCGGATCGTCGCGGGCCCTCGCCGCGCTGCCTTCCGCCGCCCCGCTCCCCGCTGTCCCGCCGGGCTCGTTGCCGCGGGCGGGTGGTCGTCTCCCGGTGGTGCCGGGTGCGACGTTCACGATCTCTCGGCCGGGTGGGCAGGCGGCGGCGTCTGGCTGGGTTCCCACGACCCCTGACCGGGAGGGCTGGCAATGACCGGCGACCTGGACGCGTTCGCGGCGCAGGTTCGGGCCCAGGTGGGCGCGGCGCTGTCCGCGCGGCTGCAGATTCGCGAGGCGCGCGGCCTCCCGCCGCTGGGGCGGGATGATCAGCGGGCGTTGGCCTCCGAACTGATCGCGGAGGTCCTCGCGGAGCATGCCCACGCCCAGCTCGCCGCGGGCGGTCAGCTGCCGTCTCGCCACGACGAGGAGCGGCTCACCCGGGCGGTCCTCGACGGCCTGTTCGGGCTGGCTGGGTTGCAGCATCTCCTCGACGATCCCACCGTTGAGAACATCTCGGTGAACGGTGCCGATGTGGTGTGGGTCAGCCGGTTCGACGGCTCGCGTGAACGGATGCCGGCGGTGGCGCGTTCCGACGCGGAGCTGGTCGAGCTGGTCCGCACGGTCGTGGCACGGGCCGGGGTGGAGGAACGTCGCTGGGACCGGGCGTCGCCGGAGGTGTCCTGCCAGCTGCCGGACGGGTCCCGGCTGCACGCGCTGATGGCGGTCGCGCACCGTCCGGCCGTGTCGATCCGCCGCCACCGCTACCAGCGGGTCACGGTCGACGCGCTGACCGACCTGGGCATGCTCAGCCCCGAGCTGCGGCACTTCCTGAAGCTGCTGGTCCTGGCCCGACGCAATGTGCTGATCGCGGGTGGGACCGGGATCGGGAAGACGACGTTCCTGCGGGCGCTGGCCGCCGACGTCCCGTACGCCGAGCGGATCATCACGATCGAGGACGCCTACGAGCTCGGTCTGGACCGCGACGGCCAGCACGGTGACGTCGTCGCGTTGCAGGCCCGCCAGCCCAACATCGAAGGCGAAGGCGCGATCAGCCAGGCCGACCTCGCACGGGCGGCGCTACGGATGAGCCCGGACCGGGTGATCGTCGGGGAGGTGCGCGGCGCCGAGGTCATCCCGATGCTCAACGCCATGTCCATGGGTGTGGACGGGTCGATGGCCACCATCCACGCCTCCTCCTCCGCCGGGGTATTCCTCAAACTCGCCGCCTACGCGGCGCAGTCCGCGGAGCGGCTGCCGTTGGACGCGACCGCGCTGCTCGTCGCCGCTTCGGTGCACTTCGTCATCCACCTGGACCGCACCGCCGGCGGGCGCCGGGTGGTGTCCAGCGTCCGGGAGGTCGTCGGGGCCGACGGGCTGCTGGTAGCGACGAACGAGGTGTGGCGCCCCTGCCCGGACGGTGCCGCGGTGCCCGGGGCGCCGCTAAGCCCGCAGAACACCGCGCTCCTCGCCGCCCACGACCACCGCCCGCTACCGGGCGTGATCAGCACCGGTGGTTGGGAGGCGGTCCCGTCATGGTGAACACGACCACGGCCGGGCTGGTCCTGGCCCTCGGGTGCGGGGCGGCCTGCGGAGTCGGCCTGTGGCTGGCCGGTACCGGAAGCGCACCGGCCGCGAGCGCGCTGCGCCGTGCGGCGGCCCGCCGTGCCGGCGACGGGTTGTCCCCGCAGGCCCGGCACGCCCGGACCGCCGGGGCCGTCGCCGCCGCGGTCGGAGTAGGTCTGCTGACCGGGTGGCCGGTCGCCGCCTCGCTGGCCGCCCTCACCGTCCTGCTCGCGCCGGGTCTGCTCGCCGCGAGCCGGACGGAGAAAACACAGACCGCACGGGTCGAGGCGATCGCGGTCTGGACGGAGATGCTGCGCGACACCCTCGCCGGCGCCGCGGGCCTGGAGCAGGCGATCCGTGCCACCGCGCCCCTCGCGCCGCTGCCGATCCGCGTCGAGGTCCTCACCCTCGCCGCCTCCCTCGATAGCGGCACACGGCTGCCGGACGCGCTGGTGGTGTTCGCGGACGAGCTCGACGACCCGACCGCGGATCTGGTCGTGGCCGCGCTGGTGATGGCCGCGTCCCGCCAGGCCCGCCAGCTCGCGGACCTGCTGGGCCGTCTCGCCGCCGCCGCGCACGACCAGACCGCGCTACGGCTACGTACCCTGGCCGGCCGAGCGCGGATCCGTACCGCCACCCGGGTCATCGCCACGATCACCCTGACCATGGCGTTCGGGCTGCTCGTGTTCTCCCCGGCCTTCGTCGAGCCCTACGACAGCGCGGCGGGCCAGCTGGTCCTGCTCGGGGTCGCCGCCCTGTTCGCCGGCGGGCTGGTCTGGCTGGCGCGGATGGGCCGGGCACCGGCGGACCCGAGAATCCTGACCCGGCCGCCCACCGGGGAGCACCGATGAGCGGGCTTGTGCTGGCCTGCGGTGCCGGCTGCGGGCTGGGCCTGTGGCTGCTGTGGACCGCTCTGCGGCCCGCCCGTCCCGACCTGGAGCAGCTCCTCGCCGACCTACGCCCCACACCCCCCACCCTCGGCGAGGCGGACACTGGGCCGGGGCCTGGCGGGTGGGCGGCCCGCGCCGGGCAGCCCCTGGCCCGGCACCTCGACCCCGCGCGGCTGCTCCCGCTGACCATCCGCCGGGACCTGGTCGCGCTCGACCGCGACCCTTCCAGCCACCTCGCCGAGAAGGTCACCAGCGGTGTCGTCGGCCTGTTCCTGCTTCCGCTGCTCACGGTGGTGCTGGCCGTCGCCGGGATCACCCTGCCCGTGCTCCTGCCAACGGTCGGGGCACTCGCCCTGGCCATCGCCGGGTTCTTCGCCCCGGATCTCGTGGTCCACGCCGACGCGCGGTCGCATCGGCGGGCGTTCCGGGCCGCGTTCGCCACTTTCCTCGACCTCGTCGTGATCTCTCTGGCGGGTGGGGCCGGACTCGAGCAGGCCCTCGACGACGCCGCGTCCATCGGCACCGGCCCCGCCTACACCCGGCTGAAGGCTGCCGTCGACACCGCGGTCCTCACCGGCACCCCGATCTGGACCGTCCTGGCCGAGCTCGGCAACCGCCACGACATCGCCGACATCGTCGAGACCGCCGCCAGCGTCGCCCTCGCCGGCGGTGAAGGCGCCAAGATCCGCGCCTCGCTCACCGCCAAAGCCGCCACGATCCGCCTGCGTGCTCTCACCGACGCGGACGCGTACGCCGCCGCCACCACCGAACGCATGTCCCTGCCCGTCGCCGTGCTGTTCCTCGGGTTCCTGCTGCTGATCGGCTACCCGGCCGTCGCCCGCGTCATGACCAGCCTCTGAGAAGACCGTGGGTTCGTGATTTCTGAAGCCCTGATCGCGTCGACAGGAAGGACCCTCCGCCCGTGTCCCGTCTCGGCCACACTCGCATCGCCGCCCGCCGCTCGGTGGCGGCGACCACCGTTCTACTGCTGGGCCTGCCGGCCCTCCTGAAGGCCCGCTTCGAGCTGTGGGAGACCCGGGGCCGGGAAGAAGGCCGGGACGCCGGGTACTCGACCGAAACGGTGATCATCACCGCGATGCTGGTCGTGCTCGCGCTCGCCGTCATCGGGATCATCTCGCGCGCCGTGATCGACAAGGCCAACGGCATCAGCCTATGACCCGCGACCGACGAAAGAACGATCAGGTGTCGCGACGACATGGCTGATGTAGGGACGCCGGTCTAGATGTCCAATGGCCGCGATATATGTCCAGTCGATGTCCAACGACCGGTGTTCTGTCCACAGCGGACTACCGGGGCTACGGCAAGCCGGGGCAAAGGCGACGGAAGCCCTCGACGAGCCCGTGAAACAGGGCAGGGAAGGAGATTTCTATGCGGATTTAGGTTGCGTGATACCGGAGACGTTGTGCACTGGCGTCCTGTTTGTCCGCAGCGTGTCCAGCGACCGGACTGATGTCCAGTGATCTACCGTGCCAGTTGGGATCATGTCTTCTATCTGGGGAGATGGTAGCGATGGTGACTGATGCTCAATTGAGCGTCAGGGATTCCACTGGCGCGGTGTCGACGTACGAGGATCTGTCGCTGGTTGACCTTGCCGCGACGGTGGCTGGGTGTCCGTGGCGGGTTTTTCGATGGCGGCAGGGACAGGCGCACTACTCGGGCTGGTATTGGTCGGTGACGATGGCGGGCCATGTGGTTTATGAAAGCCGGCTGGAGCTTGCCCGGCTCCTGCTCGCCGATTTCGATTGTTCGGTGGTGGGAATCGCGGCGCAGCCTTTCTGCCTGACCGCGGAGGTGGATGGGCGGCTCCGGCGGCATGTTCCGGACTTTCTGCTGGTGGACCCGGGCGGGCTGGTGACCGTGGTCAATGTGAAGCCGGCGGAGCAGCTGGCCAGGGAGAAGGTCGCGGAAGCGTTGGCCTGGGCGGGCCAGGTTTTCACGCGGGCCGGCTGGTGCCATGAGGTCTGGTCGGGGGCGCCGGCGGCGGTGCTGGGAAATGTGCGGTTCCTGGCGGCCTATCGGCGTGCTGATCGGGTCGACGCCGAGGCCGTCGAGGAGATCGATCGGACGGTCACGGGGAGGGTGGCTCTCGGTGAGGTGGAGGCCGGGTTGGCGGGCCGGTTCGCGGTCGAGGTGTGCCGGCCGGCGTTGCTGCATCTGGTGTGGCGGGGCGTGTTCCGCGTCGATCTGGACAGGCCGTTGTCGCCGGTGTCGGTGCTGGAGCGTGTGGTGTGAGCGCGACGGTGACGGTGACGATCGGGACGAGGCTGGTCCACGACGGCGAGATGCGCACGGTCGTCGGTATCGAAGCGCAGCGGCTGCGGCTGCGTGACGGGCAGGGCCGCGAGGAGCTGGTGCACACGGCGACGGTGCTGGCGAATCCCGCGACCTCGGTGCTCGGGGCGGACGGGGAGCCGGTGGCGCCGATGGAGGCGTTGGGGCCGGTACTGGACAGCCTGGACGGGCCGCGACGCGCCGAGGTGCTGGCGCGGCTCGGGCATGTGCGTGAGGTGCTGACCGGCTACGTCTCAGGAACGGTGACGCTGGCGGCTGCCGGTGAGCCGCGGGCGGCCTACGAGATGGCGGTGCCGTTGATGGACCGCTACGCGGCGAAGGCCGCGGAGGTGGGGGTGGACGTCCGGACGGTGCGCCGCTGGGTCCGCGCGGTCCAGACAGCGGGCGCCGCGGGGCTGGTCGATCAGCGCATGGTGCGGCTGGCCGATCCGTTCACCGGGGTCGATGAGCGGTGGTTGGCGATGTGTCGGCTGGTGCTCGACGAACACACCGACGCCAGCCGGCCGACCCGGCAGCTGCTGCTGGAACGGGTGGCGGCACGGCTCGACGCCGAGCACGGCGCCGGATCGGTGCGGGCGCCGGGGCGGCGGCGGGCCCGGCTGGTGCTGGAGGAGTTGTCCCGGGCCACCCACGCGTTCACCGGCGCGACGGCGGCGAAACGGTCGATCGCGAACCGGCCGACACAGCCTTACGGGCGGCTGCGCGCGACCCGGCCGGGTGAGTACGTGCTGGTGGACACCACCGGGTTGGACGTGTTCGCGATGGAACCGCTGACCTTGCGCTGGGTCCGGGTCGAGCTGACCGTCGCGCTCGATCTGTATTCGCGGTGCGTGACCGGCCTGCGGCTCTCCCCGGTGTCGACGAAGTCCGTCGACGCGGCGGTCGTGCTCTACGAGTCGCTGGTGGTGGACACGGCCCGGGGCAGCGGCGGCGGTCTGCTGCCCTACGCGGGGCTGCCGGACACCGTCGTCGTCGAGGCGGAGCCGGGGCTGCCGGGGGTGGCCGCGGAGAGCATCGTCGTCGACCACGGCAAGATCTTCCTGTCGGAGCATCTGCTGTCGGTGTGTCAGCGCCTCGGGGTGTCGGTGCAGCCGGCCCGGCCGCTGACCCCCACTGACAAGGCGCCGGTGGAGCGGTTCTTCCGGACCCTGCGAGAAGGATTGCTGGCGGCGTTGCCCGGCTACAAGGGGCCGGATGTCCACAGCCGTGGGAAGGATCCGCAGGGCTGCGCCTACTTCTTCGTCGACGAGCTGGAGACCGTGATCCGCCAGTGGATCGTCGGGATCTACCACCGGCGTCCGCACGGCGGGCTGGTGGACCCGGCGGTGCCGGGGTTGGATCTGTGTCCGGCGGAGATGTTCGCTCACGGTCTGGTCCGGGCCGGTCGGCTGCGGGTGCCCGCGCGGACGGATCTGGTGTTCGATCTTCTGCCGGTCGCCTGGCGGACCATCCAGCATTACGGGATCGAGGTCAACGGGCTTCGTTACAACGGCCCCGTGCTGGGCGGCTACCGCAACCGGCTCAGCCCGTTCACCGGTCGGCACGCCGGCAAGTGGCCGGTGCGCTACGACACTGACGACATCTCACGGGTCTACTTCCAGGACCCGGCCGACCAGCGCTGGCACACGCTGGTCTGGGAGCACGCCGGCGGTGTCGGGATGCCGTTCTCCGCGGACACGCTCGCCTACGCCCGCCGCCTCGCGCTCGCCGAGGGCCGTCACGTCGATGACCGGCTCGCCCTGGCGGACCTGCTGGACCGGTGGGACGCGGGGCTCGTGCGTCATCCCGCCGAACGTCGGATGGCGATCCGCGCGAGCGAGCAGCGCCAGGCCCGGTTGCAGGCCGCCGTCGGCGGCGACCTCGCGGCGGCCTGCGAGCTGCCGGCGGTCAGCGCCGGGCTGGAACCCGCCGGGACACCGGCGGGTTCGTGGCGGGCCGGTGACGACGACTGCGACGGTGAGCTGGACGGCGCCGCCGCCGACGAACCGGCCAGGATCGCCGACGAGGAGTTCTACGCCGACGCGCTGAGGGTCGTGCCATGAACCGCCCGGACGCGGTGCTGTCCGACCGTGACGAGCGGGACTGGAACCTGTCATGCAAGGACGGCTGGTTCGCGATGGTCGACACCCCGCCGAGGACCCGCCCGCCGCGGCACAGCGCCTGCGAGATCGCGGGGATGTCGCGGACCGTCCGGCTGCGTTACAACGAGACCCGTGCCCGTTGGCACGCCAACCTCGGCCCCGTCGCGACCCCGGGCATGGACACCGTCTTCGAGCAGCTCGACGAGATCTGCGGATCGAACCGGCAGGACGGGGAGAAGGTCAAACCCGCCGCGGTCCTCGACGCGCTTCCCGGGCTGGGCAAGACGACCGCCGCGCTGGCGTTCGCCCGCGCCTTCCACCGCGAACAGGTCGACCTCTACGGGCCGACGGTTCCCGCCACGGGCGGCCAGTGGCAGCGGGTGCCGGTCGTTTACCTCGGGCTGACCTCGAACACGACGATCCGCAGCCTGAACGCGATGCTCTGCCGCTTCTACGCGCTGCCCGCCCCTGACCGCGGCACCGCGACACGCCTGGCGAACCGCGCCGCCGAATGCGTCGCCGGGTGCAAGACCCGTCTCGTCGTCGTCGACGACGTGCACTTCCTCGACGTCCACCGTCGCGATGGCCGGGAGGTCGCCAACCATTTCAAGTGGCTCGCCAACACGTTCCCGGTGACGTTCTTCTTCGTCGGGGTGGGGCTACGCGCCCGCGGGCTGCTCACCGAGGGCCTGACCGGCGCCGACGCCGCGTTCTCCCAGACCGCGCGACGGTGGAACGTCCTCACCCTGACCCCGTTCGAGATCCACAGCGAGGCCGGGCGGCGCACCTGGCGCAACCTGCTCCTCGGTATCGAACGCGACCTGGTTCTCGCCGAACTCGGCCGGGGAACGGTCGCCGAGGACCTGTCGGACTACCTGTTCGCCCGCAGCTCCGGGCACTTCGCCTCGCTGATGTCCCTGATCGCCCGGGGCTGCTACCGGGCCGTCAGGACCGGCGCGGAAACCCTCACCGCCGGTCTGCTCGACGCGGTCCGCATCGACGAGGCCGCGGAGAAAGCCCGCCGTGACCTGCACGCCGCGCTCGGCGCGGGCCGGCTGACCAGCCGGCCCGCCCGCCAGACCACCACGCGCCTGGGCGGGGAGGGCGCGGCATGACCCGCCGGCTCCCGTTCACCCTGACACCGCTGCCCGGGGAATCGTTCGAGAGCTGGACGACCGCCTACGCGCGGCGCCTGCGCGTCACCACCAGCGAACTCACCCGCGCCCTCGGCCTCACCGCCGACCCGCCCCCGGCCGTCACCACGCCGCTCACGGTCGCCGACGCGACCGGTCTGACCCCCCGGACCTTCGCCGCGATGTTCCACCCTCCGCTCCCGGATCTGCCCCCGCGCACCCCCGACGCCCTGCGCACCGCGGCGACCGCGGGACGCACCAGCCGGTTCTGCCCGACTTGCCTGGCCGAACATCCCGGCCGGTTCGCCCTGGCCTGGCAGCTGCGCTGGACGTTCTTCTGCCTCGATCACGGCCAGCCACTCGCGGACCGATGCCCGCGCTGCGGGTCCACCCAACCCGTCCGGCACCCGTCCGGACGGACACCACCCGGTCATTGCACCCGCCACGTCACCGCCGCGGCGACCACCACCCGCTGCGGCTTCGACCTCACCGAGCCCCCCCACCCCACCTGCGCCGATCCCGCCGCCGCCCACACCGCCCAGCAGCTGATCGACCGCAGCCTCGCGCGGCTACGCCTCCCACCCGACGCCACCGCCCGGCACGAAGCCCTCGCCACGCTCACCGACCTGACCATCCTCGCCGCCCACATCGCGACGAACGACCGCCCCCGCCGCCAGCGAACACCCGTCGCGGGCGACCTGCGGGCCGACACCCTGCTCACCGCCTACCAGCTGCTCACCGCCCCCACCGCTGGCCGCCCGGACGACCCCCTCGCGCCCCTGGTCGCCCACCACTCGGCCGGGCCCCGGCCCCTGGCAGTGCCCGAGTCCTGGAAATCCGCCAGCCCCAGCCTGACAACCCGCATCGCGCACAGCCGCGACGGATTCCTGCGTCCCATCGAACGCCTCCGGCACGCCACCACCCTGCCCACCTTGCATCCCCCGACCACCGACCCCACCAGCGGCGAACCGGACCCGGCCGTCCTGCGAGCCGCACGCCTACCCGACCAGCTCTGGCCCGTCTGGACGATCCGTCTCCTCGACGACGACTCCCTCGAACCGGTGACCTTCCGCCCCGCGGCGATCGCGGCGCTTCTGCTTCCCCACAGCGCTCTGCGGCTCAACCAGATCACCGCCCTCGTCAGCGACCAGATCACCGGCGGCACCGTCGCCCACCAGCTCGGCAAACTGACCCGCGGCCCCGCCGGCAGCACCACGCTGCGCATCCTCACCGAACTCGCCCTGGCCTGCGACACCCACCCCATCCCGATCGACTACACGCGCCGCCGTCACCTCGCCGCCACGACCGAGCTGATCGACCGCGCGACCTGGAGAAGCTTCCTCGGCCCCGGGGAGCTGCGCCGCGGGCACCGACGCCGCCTCGATTTCGCCCGCTCCTACCTCTACGAACTCCTCACCGACGGCAACCTCGCCATCGCCTCACCGCCCTACCGGATCGTCGACCCCGCGCGACGCCCCGCCTACCACGAGTTCGTCCTCGGGATGCCCGCGCCGCTCGCCGACGATCTCACCAGCCACGCCCACGCCCTGCTTCTCCACGCCGGCGTCACCGACGAGCCGCTGCGCTGGGCCCCGCCAGCGCACTGGGTCCACACCCACGACTGGCCCGGCGCCGATCTCGAACACACCGACCCCGCCCCCATCCACGACCTGCTCACCCGCCAGCACCGATCCCCGCAGCAGGTCGCCGAAACCCTCCACATGTCGACAGAGCACGTCCGCCAAGCCGTGCGGCTACACCCGCTGCCACGCCCGCTCTATCCCACCCACCGCGCCGGAGCGATCCTCCCGCTCCACCCCGACACCAGCCAGCAGCACAAACCCGGAATCCATTACGTCGACCCCACCTGGCTCCACGAACAATACGTCACCTGGAAACGCACCCTCGCAGACATCGCCGACGAAATCGGCTGCGTTTACAGCACCCTCCGGGCTTTCGCGGAGAAACACGGAATCCCGCTACGTCCATCCGGCGGCTCACACCACATCCACACCCTCACAGGAACCCACCCCTCCCAACTACCCGAACCACTACGCAGCGCCCTCACCGGCCACCAAGCCCATCTCCGCCTCGAACGCTTCACGATGATCGTCCGACATTCCAACCTCACCAGAGCCGCCGAAGAAGCCGGCGTCACCCCCGCCTCCCTCTCCGAACAGCTCACCTACCTCGAACGCGTCTGCGGCGGCACCCTCATGCGCCGCCACCACCCCAGACGCCTCGACAGCCCCACAGAACTCGGACAGGCACTACACCTCCAGATAGAAGCCCACATCCTCCACGACACCACCAGCCACCCATGACGACACGAACAGGCACAGCGAAGAAATGGACAACCACCCCGGCCCCCAAGAAAGCACGGGAAACCCCCAGTGGACACGATCACGGCACCCGAATGGACATCTTCGCCGGCCTCCCTACA
>NZ_FAOZ01000051.1 GCF_001536285.1 Parafrankia irregularis
GTTCTCCGCGATCATGGCTGGTGCGGCGGGGTATGTGCTGAAGGAGATCCGGGGCAACGATCTGGTGGGTGCGATCCGGACGGTGGCGTCGGGTCAGTCGTTGCTGGCTCCGTCGGTGACGCGTCGGGTGTTGGAGCGGCTGCGGGACGGGCCGCATGAGGATCCGGCGATGGCGACGCTGAACCAGCGGGAGCGGGAGATCCTGCAGCTGATCGCGGACGGGTTGACGAACCGGCAGATCGGCACCCGGCTGGGGCTGTCGGAGAAGACCGTGAAGAACTACGTGTCGAGCATTCTGGAGAAGCTGGGCCTGGCCAGCCGCACGCAGGCGGCGGTCTACCTGATGAAGCAGGCCGGCGAGTAGCCGATCCAGCACCACCCGCGTCACACGCAGCACCTGCGTCACCTGCGCCCCACCGCCTGGACGGCGGTGGGGCCCGCGCGGCGCCGGCGTTACCCGAACGTCCCGTCATCGTCGGGACCCAGGTCAGTCGGCTGGTACCCGCTCCGCCCCCTGACAGCCCGCCGCAACTGGGGAATCGTGTGCGGCGGAGAGAGTCGCACCAGGTCGGACGATCTCCACGGCCGGATATGCAGACCACCACCGGAACGCCCGCAGGAGAAGGCGGTCGCGTCCGATGGCCGTCGACTGGTCGTCGACGATTACTTGTCTGGAGACGTCGGATGCCCGCAGCGGGGAACTCTCTTTCGATCAATGCCACGCCTCCACCTGATGCTGTGGCCGACATTCCGTCCGGTTCGACGGCCGGGTGGGGCCAGGAAACGATTTCCGGCGAGCTTCGCCTCGGCGGCTGCGAAACCCTGGAGACACACACCTCGATTCTTTTCCTGACCGAGGACCGGGTCTACAAGGTGCGCAAGCCGGTTGATCTCGGGTTCGTGAGTTTCCGGAGCCGCCAGGCACGGCAGGCGGCCTGCGAGAACGAGGTGCGGCTCAACCGCCGGCTGGCGCCCGATGTGTACCTCGGGGTGGCCGACATCCGCGACGAGGCCGGGCAGATGCGCGACCACATGGTGGTGATGCGTCGGCTGCCCGCGGGCCGCTGCCTGGCCGAGCTGGTGCGCGGCGGTGCCGACGTCACCGGCGAGGTCCGTGCGATCGCGCGAGCGCTGGCCGCCTTCCACGAGCGATGCGAGACATCCCCGGAGATCAGTAGGGCGGGCGGCGTCGCGGAGCTCGAGGCGCTGTGGCTGGAGGCGATGGACGGCGTGGCGCCCTTCCGCGGCTCGATCCTCGATGCCCCGGTGGTCGACGAGATCGGCCGCCTGGCGCTGCGCTACCTCATCGGGCGGGTGCCGCTGCTGGTGGAGCGCCAGCGGGCCGGCCGGGTTCGCGACGGCCACGGCGACCTGCTCGCCGAGGACATCTACTGCCTCGACGACGGCCCGCGGGTGCTCGACTGCATCAACTTCGACCACCGGCTGCGCGTCGGGGACGTCCTCGCCGACGTCGCGTTCCTCGCGATGGACCTGGAACGGCTGGGCGCACCCGACGCGGCCCGGACGTTCCTCGACGCCTACCGGGAGTTCAGCGGCGAGACCCACCCGGCCTCGCTGGAGCACCTGTACATCGCCTACCGCGCGTTCGTCCGCACACGGATCGCCTGCATCCGCCACCATCAGGGCGAGCCGGGCGCCGCCGACGAGGCCCGCCGGCTGGCCGCCATCGCGCTGCGGCACCTGCGCCAGGCCAGGGTTCGGCTGGTCCTCGTCAGCGGCCTGCCCGGCACCGGCACATCGACCCTGGCCCGCAACCTCGCCGAGGGCGAGGGCGAGTGGGTGCTGCTGGCGCGGGAGGACCCGGCCGGCGCCCCGGGGCGAGGCGCTGCCGTGCAGCGGGCTGACGGCCCTGACAGCAGCGCTGCCGCGGACTGGAGCGCCGCTGCGGACTGGAGCGCCACTGCGGACAGGGGCGGGCCGGGGCTCGCCGAGCTCGTGGAACAGGCCCGGCGAGCGCTCGTCCGTGGGCAGAGCGTGGTGCTCGACGCTCCCTGGCCGTCGCGGGAGTCCCAGGACCTCGTCGCGGAGGCCGCGGACGAGACCGGCGCCGATCTGGTGCGGCTGCGGTGCGTGGCACCGCCGCGGGTGGCCGTCGCCCGGGTCGCCTCGCGCCAGGCCGTACAGGCCAGCGGGTCGGGAGCCGAGATGTCGCACGCGGACGTCGCCGCCTACCTGGAGGCCGCGACCCACTTCGACCTCTGGCCGGCCACCCACAACCTCGACACCACCGCCTCCATCAAGGAGACCGTCGAGGCCGCGCACCGCGTCATCGGCTGACCTACGTCCTCCCGTGGGTGGAAGTCATTGCGACGCAGGCCAGCGCAGGTGAAGATCACGGCGGGGCGCCACGAGGGCACCACGAACAGTCAGAAGTCGCTCCCGCCGTCGACGTTGATGTTCGCGCCCGTCATGTAGCTGTTCACCCGGGAGCCGGCGAAGGCGATGACCGGGCCGATCTCCGCGGGATCGCCCGCACGCGGCAGATGCGCCGGGTGACCGAAGTCGTCCCTGATGACGGTCATGGCGTCGGTCAGGCTCTCGGGGTCGATGCCCCGCTCGGCGGGCAGCCCACGCAGATAGCCCTTCATGCCCTCGGACAGGAAGGAGCCGGGCGAGACGGTGTTCACCAGGATCCCGTCCGGGGCCAGGGAGAGGGAGAGGTTCTTGCTGAAGCTGGTCAGCGCGGCCTTCGCCGCGGTGTAGGCGACGAGGTCCGGCGACTGGCGTCGCGTCGAATGCGCGGAGACGTTCACGATCCGGGCCCATTCGGCCGCCCGCAGCAGCGGCAGCGCCGCGCGAACGCACCGCACCGCGGAGAGCGTCCCGATGTCGAAGGTCGCCGCCCATTCGGCGTCGTCGAGATCATCGAACCGGCGGACGCCCACCTCCACCGGGCCGGCCGCGTTCACCAGCACGTTGAGCACTCCCCCGAAACGGCTGGCGACCTGTTCGAAAGCGGCTGTCACCGAGCCCGCGTCGGTCAGGTCGGTCGCGATGCCGACGGCGTCCGGCGCGCCAAGCGTGTTCAACTTCTCGACCGTCTCGTCCAGCGCCGCCCTGCCCCGGGCCAGCACCGCGACCCGCGACCCGTCGGCCGCGAACCGCTCGGCGGCGGCCCGACCCATCCCCTTCGATCCGCCGCTGACAACCACCGTCGCACCACCAAGGCCAAGATCCACCCTCGACTCCGTTCCCCAGAGCTCGATTCGACGGCCCGCTGCCCGACCGCCGACCAGGAGTGCTCTTCGAACGAAGGGCAGCGCGATCTGTATATAATATCCATCACACCTGGAGGGCAAGCCCTTCCCGCGTACACCCACCCATCCCGGAGCCGAGGCGACCTGCCGTCGGCAGCGCACACGATCGCGAACCGTGGTACCTCTGTTCTCAGCCGCACAGCCACCCGCGGCGGGGGAATCGGCCTGCCCTCACTGTTCCCACTCCAGCGGAGCAGGCCGTACACGGTGGTTACGGGGGGAACGGTTGTCTCTCAGTCGGCGTGCGCTGCTCACGGCGCCGGTACTCGCATTTCCCACGATCGCGGCGTGCGGCGTCCAACAACGTTCCGCGGACCCGCCGGCGCCTTTCCCCGCGGATCGGGCCCCTCGTTCAGGACCACCACGGCCCCCCGGCGCCGATCCTTCGATCATCACCGCGGAATCCGTCGGCACGGCACCACCAGCCGGGGCTTCGGCCGCCGGGGCACCGGCCGAAACGGCGCACCCGACAGCGAACTCGACGGCGTCCGCGACGCCGTCCCGCGCGGAGATCATCTCCCGATATCAGGGCGTACAGCCCACCGCCTGGGGTCTGGAGGTGGCCGGCGTCATCACGAGGCTGCCCACCCGTGACCGTGTGATCGCGCTGACCTTCGACGCCTGCGGTGGACCGCACGGCAGTGGCTACGACCAGGCCCTGATCGACTGTCTCCGCGAGAACGGAATTGCGGCGACGCTGTTTCTCAACTCCCGCTGGATCGACGCGAACCCACGGGTGTGCCGCGACCTCGCCGCCGAACCGCTGTTCGAGATCGCGAACCATGGCACCGTGCACCGTCCGCTTTCGGTCTCCGGCCGATCCGCGTACGGAATCTCGGGGACTCACAATGCCGGTGAGGTGTTCGACGAGATAGCCGTCAACCGCGACCGGATCCAGGCGCTCGTCGGGCGTCCGCCGCGGTTCTTCCGGGCGGGTACGGCACACTGCGACAACGTGGCGACGGCGATCGTGGCCGATCTCGGCGAGCACGTCGTCAACTTCGACGTGAACGGTGACGCCGGCGCGACGTTCAGCGCCGGCCAGGTCACCCGGGCCGTGCTGACAGCGCGGCCCGGGTCGATTGTCATCGCCCACCTGAACCACCCCGAGGGCGGCACCGCGCAGGGCTTCGCCAAGGCCCTGCCCCAGCCGGCCGCGGCCGGTTACCGCTTCGTCCGACTCTCGGACCAGATCCGCGCCGCCCAGTAAGGCCAACCGCACGCCGCCACCCGCCCGATCAGCGCCGCACGCCGGAAGGCGTGGTCGCACAGTGTCCCGTCCCCTTGGGACCGGGCATCACCGACCGTGTTCTGTCGGACCCGATCGGCATCCTGCCCGCTATGCCTTCCCCCGCCCATGAGACGCCGATCGAGCGATGTGCCATCTCGACGACACCGACGTGGACGCGATGTTCCCAGCTCTGCTGGCGGCGCTGCTCACGTTGGAACCCGACGCGAAGATCTTTTACCATAATGTGACGGTGGCCAGGCTGACCACGGCGGCCCGGGCCCGATGGGAGGACTTCCTGATGACCCCAGCAGTCGGAAAGCGCTACTACGACGACATGCTGAACGAGGTCGACGCCCGGGCCGAGGCACGAGGAGAGGCACGAGGGGAAGCACGGTCGGTGCTGCTGGTCCTGGAGAGCCGTGGTGTGCCGGTTCCTCCCGCACTTCGGGAGCGGATCCTGGGCACGGTCGACGCCAGTCAGCTCGACGTTTGGCTCCGCCGCGCAGCCACGGCAACCACCGTCGAGGACGTCGTCCGAGACTGACCTAGCTGACGCGAGGATCCGCCGCCAGGTCAGCCTTCCGCGTGCCCGGAGCGCGTGCGGCCGTTGGAGAGGACAGCCCGGATCATCGGGATCTGTAGCGGCATCCGGGCCCAGGCCACGGTGGCGAACGCGAGGTCGCGTGGCCGCCGGTCGTCTCCGCGTGCCTGTGCGGTCGCGTCGAGGGCCATCTGCAGGTTGCCCGGCCAGACCCCGAGAAGCAGCGCGGCGCTGGCCTTCCTGGCCCACGGTGCTCCCGCGAGCAGCCCGCCCGCGCAGACCAGCTCCGCCACGCCGCTCACATAGACGATCTCGCGGCGGCGCGGCAGCCACCGGGGGACGACCTGTTCGAACACCGCGGGCCGTACCAGGTGGACCGTGCCGCTGATCAGAAACGCGGCGGTCACACGCCCCGGACTCATCCGCGCGAGCTTCGTCAGTTTCACCGGACCCATGAAACTCGTCCAGCCACTCCGGGGCCACCGTCGTCCTCGAAGGCCGGTCGTCCTCGGGGGCATTGTCGGCCCGGAATGCCCGGCCGCCTCGCGCCCGACCGGACACCAAGCCTGTTGGGAAAATCCCAACAGGCGGGTAGCATGGCAGGCATGCGCAGCATCGGTAGCCGCGTGCTGGAGCACATCCGCGAGTCCTGTCCGACGGTCCCGCACCGGGTCATCGCGGCCCAGGTCGAGATGACCCCTGATGCCTTCTCCCGCGCCCTGAACGACAAACGGGCGTTCTCCTCGATCGAGCTGGCGCGCCTCGCCGACCATCTGGGGGCGGATGTTCACTGGTTGATCACCGGGGAGCCCGACCCGCACCGGCTTGTCGTGGCGGCACGTCACGACTTCGACCACCAGACGGGCCAGCGGGCCGTACCCGGGCGGGAGGCCGACGACGAGGTGCTGCAGAGCATCGCGCTGGCCTACCGCCAGGCCTACCCCGATCCGTGCCATCAGCCGGATCTTCCCGACAGCCCCGCCAAGATCGCGGTCGCGCTGGGCGAGGATTTCGTGCGCCCGTTCGCGGCCAGGCTGGAAGGCCACCTGGGGGTCGACGTCGTGCGGGTCACCGGGCTTTCCACCGCCTACTCGTTCACGATCGGCGGGCATCGGGTGATCGCGCTTCCCATCACCGGGAACTGGTTCCGGGACAACTGGTCCCTGGCCCACGAGCTCGGGCACCACGTGCTCGGCCATCACGACCAGGGCCTCTCCAACGCCGAGTGGGACGGGCATGAGGCCGCGGCGAACGCCTTCGCCGCGGACCTCCTCCTCCCGCGGGAGACGCTCGCCGCCGTCGACTGGGAGGCGGTGGGCGCAGGTGAACTGGCCGAGATGGTGTGGCGCTGCGGCGTGTCCACTGATGCCCTCGCGCGGCGGCTCAAAGCCGTGAACAGCTACGTTCCCGATCTCGTGCGGGAGTGGGCGGGGTACGCGACCCAGCGCCTGCTGCGCCGCCACTGGGTGAGCGAGTCGGGCGTCGACGAGATCACCCTGCGGATGGACGAGGCCACCCAGCGGCGAATTCCCCTCGCCCTGCAGCATGCGCATATCGAGGCGATCGCGGCGGGCCGGCTGGGGAAGGGAACGCTTGCGTGGCTACTGGGAGTCGATCCTGAGGCGCTCGAGGTCGACACCCCGAGCGTGCCCGAGGTCGACGTCGACGATCTCGCGGAGGCGCTGGGCCTCTGACCCCTGACGTCGTCCTCCGCGTGAACGCGGAGGATTCCAACTACCCGAAAGCTGGTTCGCGCCGTTGAGGTCCGCGGTTCATCGCATCCTCCGGGGATCTCGGTGACGGGGCTCCTCTTCCCCGACAACACCGTGCTGATCAATTTCGCGATCATCGGCCGTATGGACCTGCTGGAGAAACTGGCCAACGGCAGGGGCCGCTGGTGCGCGACGGTCGCCTCGGAATGCGACCGCTCCGCGCGGAAGGCCGGCCTCGACGAACTAGTCCGCGCACACGACATCTTCGGCCCGCCACTGTCACCGAGCCCGGCGGAGCTGGCGCAGGCGCGGCGTTTCCGGGCGGAGCTCGCAAGCCCCGGTGACCGTCCCTACCAGCATCTCGGCGAGGCCGAGACGGTCGCGATCATGCTGCGCCGTCGTCTGCAGGCCTTCTTCGTCACCGATGACCGCAGCGCCGCGCAGCTCGCCGCCCGCGAAGGCATCAAGGTCGTCACCACCTGGGACCTGCTGAAGATCGCGACCAGGCGGGCCGGCTGGATCGACGCCGACGACCTCTGGGGCTACGTGCAGATCCTCCGCACCCACCGGCGCGGCGGCCTCGCCCAGGTGAAGGACCGTCCCTCCTTCGACAAGTGGTTGGCCTCCTGAAGGGCGCCCTGCCTCAGTCCAGACCTGCCTGCAGGGAGTAACGGAGCAGGGCCCCCACACCGTCGGCCGGTGACTCGGGCGTGTCCGGTGGGATGGCATGGATGGAGGCGCCTGTTCCCAGCGCCGCCCGGACCAGCGCGTCCTCCCGCGCGGCCCGCACCGGCCGCCGCAGGCCGTCAGCGCCCGCCGGGTCGAGAGCGATCTCGGTGGCGTCGTCGCCGATCCACGCCGGTTCGTCCGCCGACGGGCTCTCGGCCAGCAGCAGTCGGCTCACCTGGCTGCGGCTCAGGGCGTAGGCGGTGGCCGCGGCCCCGTCGGAGGCCGCCAGCATCGGCCGGCCCGGCGATCCCGCCGGGGCGGGCCCGATCCCTGAAGGCCCACTGACGCCATAAGGCCCGCTGGCCCCTTCCGGCCCACCGAGGCCGGCCTGCACCCCGGAGCCGACGCCAGCGCCGACGAGGGTACGGGCGCGACCGCGGTACCGCTGGAACTCGGCCAGCAGCTCGGACCGGCGTCGCGCCACCTGCACGGCGAGAACCTCCGCGACCCGGGTCGCGAGGTGATCCGCTGAACCGTCCCGGGCCCGGCTGCCCTGGACGACCACCACCTTGGCCGCCACCTCGCAGGGCAGCTCGTCACGCAGCAGGCTCAGTGCCTTCGGATCGCCGGCGAGGATCACCACGTCCGCACCCGTCTCGCGGCAGGCGCGGGCGATCAGCTCCGCGTCGTCCTTCGCGCCGTGCTTCCAGTGCTCTTCGACGTGGCTCTCGTACCGCCGCTGCGCCCAGCCGCCGGCATGCGCCTTGTGCCACGGCGGACGGGTCGTGTCCTGCGAGATCGCCTCCGCCGGCAGCGGCCCACCGGCATAGGCGAGGACGTCCACCCCGAGCCGGTCGACGACGGCGACCACGTGGGGAAGCCGGGAATCCATCCAGTCCAGCACGGGCAGCAGGTGCGGCAGCCCGCCCACCGCGAGGACGTCGACGTCCGACCGCCCGGGCAGCCACTGCGTGAGGCACGTCCGCGCCTGCTTCCCCTCGCCTGACACGACGACCACCCGGGTACCGCCCTCACGCTGGTACCGGTCGCCCCGCTCCGCCATGAGCAGCTCGCGGACCTCCGGCCCGATACCGAGCCGTTCGAGTTCCGCGACGATGTCGCGCCACCGCAGGTCGTACAGGTGCGCCGCGTTCTCCAGGACGGGGTTGCTGCTCGCGTACGCGGTCACGTACCGGCCGGGTGAAGCATAGAGATCACGCACCGTGCCGATGTCCATGTGAACTCCTCCGTCCGCTCCCGGCAGCCGCCTGCCGGCATCTGACCCGGAGCGTCACAGGACCTGATCGGAGGTCCCGTCGTCGATCCACATCCGGGGCGCTGCCCCGAACGACGTCTCAGGGAAGGGCTGCCCTCCTGGCGAAACGCCAACCTCCCCGGCGGATCCAGGCGGCACGGAGGGTTGCCTGGCCCGCCTGGAAATCCGGTGGACGGCGGTCGGCTGGGGCGGCATGCTGCGCATCATGCGAGCCTGAGTCGCCATCCAGTCGATCATCTCGGCGGCCGGTGCCCGGACGGCACCAGCCGCGGGTTCCACCTGCCTTCACACAGGAATGACTGATGGAGACTCACGAATACGCATGCCATGACGGGGTCGGCCTGAGCGGGCTGATCCGCCGGGGCGAGGTCAGTGCCACCGAGGTCGAACAGGCCGCCCGCAACGCCCTGACGAGCGTGAACGAGAAGATCAACGGGCTGGCCGCCCCGCTGTTCGCCCCGGCTCTGGAGCACGGGGACGGCCCGTTCTCCGGGGTGCCGTTCCTCATCAAGGACATCGGCCCGATGGCCCGGGGCGTCCGCTTCTTCTGCGGCAGCCGCGCTCTTGGCCCGGGTGTGCCGGCCCAGGAGGACCACGAGCTCATGTCGCGTTTCCGGGCGGCGGGGCTGGTCACGATGGGCCTGACGACCGCGCCGGAGCTGGGTCTCAACTTCGCCACCGAAGCGGTCCGTTACGGGCCGACCCGCAATCCCTGGGACCTCGACCGCGGGGCCGGCGGCTCCAGCGGCGGCGCCGCGGCCCTCGTGGCGGCCGGCGCCGTCGCGCTTGCCCACGGCAACGACGGAGCGGGCTCACTGCGCGTTCCCGCGTCGTGCTGCGGGCTGGTCGGGCTGAAGCCGAGCCGCGGACGCACCCCTGTCGGCGCCGACACCGGGATGGGCCTGCTCGGGATGCTCAGCGAGTTCGCCCTGACCAGGACCGTCCGCGACGCCGCCTGGTTGTTGGACGCCGTCGCCGGTCCGGAGCCGGGTGATCCGTTCGCCGTCGCGGCGCCCACCCGCCGCTACGCCGAGGAGGTCAACGCGGATCCGGGTCGACTCCGGGTGGCCGTCACCACCCGCGCCTGGTCCGGGGGTGTGGTGGACGGTGAGGTCGCACAGGTGGCCGTGCGGGCCGCCGAGTGCCTGGCCGGGCTCGGCCATCACGTTGACGTCGCCAGCCCGGCCGTCGACTGGGAGAGCGTGGTCAGCGCCGTGGCGGCGGAGGCGACGGCTGCCGCGGCGCCTTTCCTGCTGGCGCCGCGGCAGCCGCCGGCCGAGCGGCTGGAGGCGGTCTCCCGAGTGATGATCGCCGCCGCTCGGGAGCGCCGTGCCGTCGATCTGGTGGCCGGGCTGAACGCGGCCGGGCGGGTCAGCCGGACGGTCGCCGGGTTCTTCGCGGACACCGACCTGCTGGTCACGCCCACCCTGGCGCAGCCGCCAGCTCCGCACGGCACCCTGAACTACGACGAGGACGGGTACACCGTCGAGAGCTGGCTGCGGCGGCTGTTCGACCACGGTCCCTTCACCGCGGTGTTCAACATCACGGGCCAGCCCGCGATCAGCCTTCCACTCGGCGAGAGCACCGGCGGGCTGCCGATCGGGGTGCAGGTGGTCGCCGCGCACGGCCGCGAGGATCTGCTGCTGCGGGTCGCCGGGCAGCTCGAGCGGGCGTTGCCCTGGGCTCAGCGCACACCGGCGGTGCACGCCGGCCGCATCTGAGGCGCCGGCACCACCGGATCCTTCGTGCCGAGTGCCCCTGACTTCGCAGCTCCGGCGCAGCGCAGGCCATGGACCCGGCGAAGTCGACGGCTTCGCCCGGGTCCTGCTATGCAACGCCGAGACCCGCCAGGTCGTCGTCTTCACCCACGACGACCGTCTGGCCGACGCCGTACGCCGGTTCAGCCCACGCTTCCCGGGAGCCAAATCCACCGGGAACGCCTGCGTCTCCGTCCCCAGCGATCGGGTGCAGGGCGGAAGCTGGATCGCAGAGGACGGCACGCCTACCGGACAGTCATGCTCATGCGTCAGCGAGAATCTGCATCCCGTCGAACTTGATCGTCTCGACTGTCGGCCATTCCGGCGTACCGACGCCGGCGGCGTGCAGCGCCGCACGGATCCAGCACAGCGCGTCCGTCGCCGCCTGGAGCTGATCATTGTCGGGCCGACTGACACCAAGATCGACGTCGACTTCAAGCCGCTCGCCGCTGATGACCGAGTAACCAACCGAGCAGAAGTCGTGCCCGCCGGTGCCCTCGAGCGCGTGCATCTCCTCGATAAGGCGGTCGCCCAGCGCGCTCGCGTCCTGGCCTGGATGCGGGTGGGCGAGGGTCAGCGTCGCGTGCATCTCAACCTTCATGCCCTACTCCTCCTGCCAGCACGGTTGGCGGCGAAACCAGTGCTCCACGTTCGCCAACGTGCGCGTCCCTGACGGTGTGAGCGGGACCGATCTCGCATGATGCCCGCACGGGCACAGCGCGCGGTAGTACCCCTTGGACCTAGTTACCCGCCAGCCGGCCCGCTCCACCGCATGAAGCAGGTCTTCCCATTCCTTACGAGGATGCCTTGGACGATCCCCCACACGCGCAGCCTTTCGGGCAGTGACGGCGAAAGCACACCGACCGCACCCCCTGCCAGCGAAGCCGAGACACGGGATGATCGCGATCAGGATGATCGTAAAGCTGTGGAGCCGACCGACCTTCGTATGATCCGTGGTCTGACGAGTGACGAGAGCAGCGGCAGGAGCCGGTGCGCTGGGCGGTACAGGGTCAGCCGATGAGCGCGGGCATGCTGTCCCAGCCGCGCACCGTGGTGGTGGGTTTCCGGGTCGCGTTCGCCAGGTCGACGTCCCATTCGGGGAAGCGGTTGAGCACCTCGTCGAGGGCGATGCGGCCCTCCATCCGGGCAAGGGCGGCGCCGAGGCAGAAATGGGTGCCGTGGCCGAAGGTCAGGTGCTGGCTGATCCGGCGGTGGATGTCGAAGCGGTCGGGGTCGGTGAACTGCCGTTCGTCCCGGTTGGCGGACGACAGCATGAGCAGCAGGGCGCTGCCCGCCGGCACCGTCTGCCCGTGGTACTCGACGTCCTCGGTGACGTACCGCGCGACGTGCGGACCGGGCGGTTCGAAGCGGAGCAGCTCCTCGATGGCGTTCGGGATGAGTGAACGGTCGGCGGCGAGCTGCGCCCGCTGGTCGGGGTGCTCGGCGAGGACCTTGCCGAGCCAGCCGAACAGGTTGCCGGTGGTCTCGACGCCGGCTCCGGCGATGACCGCGAGGAAGATCAGGATCTCTTCCTTGGTCAGCCGCCGGGTCGTGCCCGAGACGTCCTCGAACTCGACGCTCAGCAGCTCGGTGATGAGATCGTCGGACGGGTTCTTCTCCCGCCAGGCCACGTAGTCGGCGTAGAACTCACCGTCGAAGTACCTGTCCCTGGTCACCTTCAGCGGTTTGCCGCGCTCGTTGCGCAGACCGCGCTGCGCGTGGTCCCGCACCGTGGGCTGTTCCGCGTCGGGAATTCCTACGAGCATGCCGATGGCGCGCATCGGCAGCTCGTCACCGAGGTCGATGACGAAGTCGAAACGGTCGGCTCCCTCGAAGGGCTCCAGGCAGGCACTGCAGAAAGCCCGGATCTTGTCCTCCAGGGCCTTCATCTTCTTTGGGGTGAAGGCGCGGGACACCAGGACACGGTGCACGGTGTGCAGCGGCGGGTCCTCGTTGATGAACACTCCGGGTGGCATGACCGGATCGGCCTTGATGACCTCGAGAATGTCGCCCTTCGCCGAGCTGAGGCGCTTCAGGTCCTTCAGGGCGGCGCTGACATCAGCGAAACGGCTCAGCCCCCAGAAGTCGAGCTTCTCGTTGTAGTAGAGCGGCGACTCGTCCCGCAGGCGGCAGTAGACCGGGTACGGATCAACGTCGATGCCGATGTCGTATGGATCGTAATAGAGATCGCCTTGGCTCACGGGCCCTCCTCGAACCGAGATTTACAGGCGTATAGCACGGGGTCAGATCCCGGCCGGGCCCGGGCCGCCGTGGACGTAGAGGGTCTGGCCGGAGCAGAAGCTGGCGGCGTCGGAGGCGAAGAACAGCACCGCGCTGCCGATCTCGTCGGGTTCCCCCAACCGCCCGGAACCGTTCATCAGGCCGATCGCGTCCGGGTCGAGGCCGTAGCGGGCGGCGTCGTCGGTCAGCGTGGCGGCCCGGACGGCCCCGACGGCGATCGCGTTGACCCGGATGCCCTTGCCCGTCCAGGCGGCGGCCATCGACCGGGTGAGGCTGTTGACCCCGGCCTTCGCCGCACCGTAGGGCGCGGCCTGCGGCATCCCGAGCAGGCTGGCACCCGAGGAGATGTTCACGATCGCGCCCCCACCCTGGCTCAGCATGGGCTCCGAGGCAGCCCGGGAGAGGAACCACACGCTGCCGAGGTTGAGCGCCAGCACCTGGTGCCACTCGTCCTCCGTCCACCGCCGCAGCGACTTCGTCTCGGCGCCGCCGGCGCAGTTGACGAGGATGTCGAGCCGGCCGAGCTCGGCCAGGGTGGTGTCGACGAGCTGCTGGCACTGCTGCGCGCTGGTCACGTCGGTCGGTAACGCGAGCGCGCGTCGGCCCAGCGCCTCGACCTCCTTGGCGGTGGATTCCAGCGGCTCCGCCCGCCGCCCGGCGAGAACGACATCCGCGCCGTACTCGGCGAGCGCCAGCGCCGCACCCCGGCCGATCCCGGTCCCCCCGCCGGTGATGACGGCGACCCGCCCGTCGAGCGCGAAACGGTCCCTCATGTGAGCGCCCCTCCGTTGACGGCGATGACCTGGCCGGTGAGATAGCCGGCCTCGTCGGTGCACAGGAACGCGCAGACCGCGGCGATGTCGTCACCGGTACCCAGCCGGCCGGCCGGGACCATCCGCGCCAGCGTCTCGGCCCTGGGCAGGTGTTTCGACGCCTGCATGGACCGCAGCATCGGCGTGTCGGCGGTGAACGGCGGAATCGTGTTCACCGTGATCCCGCTGGCGGCGTATTCCAGCGCCAACGTCTTGGTCAGCGCGATGACGCCGCCCTTGGACGCGGCATAGTGCGCCTGGCGGGCGACTCCCGTCTGGCCCGCCGCCGAGGAGATCGTGACGATGCGGCCCCAGCCGGCCGCCGTCATGTCGGTGATCGCCGCCTGGGCGCAGTGAAAGGTGCCCGTCAGGTTGACGTCCAGCGCCCGCGACCAGACCTCGTACGTCAGCTCCTCGAACGGCACGAACCCCGAGACGCCGGCGCTGGTGACGAGGATCCCGACCGGCCCGAGCTCGGCCCGGACCACCTCGAACGCCTTGTCCACCGACGCCCGGTCGGCGACATCCACCCCTACGGCGACCGCCCGGCTGCCCCCTGACCGCAGCCGGGCGGCCGCCCGCTCCGCGGCGTCGGAGTCCAGGTCGAGCACGCCCACCGCGCTGCCCTGGCGAGCCAGATGCGCGCAGATCGACAGACCCAGCCCCGACGCACCACCGGTCACCACAGCGACCCGGCTCAACCTGCTCAACCCGCGCCTCCTCGCCACTCGCCCACGGCCCGCAAAACGCCCCACACGGGCAGCATCCTGTACGAACGTATGGCGCGATGCTATACGATCGTAAAAAGTTGTCCAGAGGTCGGTCTCGGAGGACCGGAGGCCGCCGCTGAGATCGCATGCTGACGGGTGAGCCCGGGCGGCCCGGTCAACTCGGAAGATCCGAGCATCTCGGTCGCTCTGGAGCGCGTGGCAGAAATCCCGAGCTGCGAGCTGCCGATGGCTGCCGATGGCGAGCAAAACTTGAGGATTTCGGCGGCGAGCACGACCAGAATCCGCAGATCTTGACCGGCAGCAACGGCTACCGGTCGCGGGCGGCCTCGACTGGCGCGGGTCGCTGCGGGCTCGTCGCGCGGCGGTAGGGCACGGTGGGCTACGTGAGCGCCCCAGCCGAGCCGGAGCAAAGCGCCGGAAACGTGCGATCCCCTGAGCGCACGCGGTCCCCCAAGGGCATGGTGCGGATCCCGGGCGGGACGTTCCTCATGGGGTCGCAGGAGTTCTATGCCGAGGAGCGGCCCACGCCGAGGTCGACCGCTCCGAGATCACCGACTTCGCCGAGCATGAACCCTGGCGGCTGGCCGAGCTGATCGGCCTGTGGTTCTACGAGGCCGGCGCCAACCATGCGTTCCCCCTCGACGACCGCTCCCCGCTGGAGGTCCTGGCCACCCCGCGCCCCGCGCTGACCCCGGCCCGTGACCGGTACGTCTACCGGCCCGGCGGCTCCGAGGTCCCCGAGTCCGTGGCGGTCAACATCCGCAACCGCTCGTACGCCATCGGCGCGCTCGTCGACCTGCCCGCCGGCCCGGAGGCGTCCGGTGTGCTGTTCGCCCACGGCGGTCGCTTCGGCGGTCACGCGCTCTACATCAAGGACGGCCGGCTGACGTACGTGTACAACTTCCTCGGCAGCGAGGAGCAGCGAATCATCGCCACCGAGGCCCTGCCGACCGGCGAGAAGATCATTCTCGCGGCCTCCTTCGACAAGGACGGGGAGGCATCCCCCGGGGTCGCCACCGGCATTCTCAGCCTCCACCACGGCGACCGGAAGGTCGGCGAGGGGCGCATCAGGACCCAGCCCGGCAGGTTCACCCTCGCCGGCGAGGGCCTCAACGTCGGCCGGGACGGCGCCGACGCCGTCGCCTCCGACTACCGCGGGCAGGCCCCCTTCGCCTTCACCGGCGGAACCCTGCACCGGGTGGCCGTCGACGTCAGCGGTGAGCCGTATGTCGACCTCGAACGCGAGGCCGAGGCCATGCTCGCCCGCGAGTAGGCGACCGCACCGGGACAACGCACCACGAGCACGCACCGGGAGAACGCACCGGGAGAATCCAGCCATGGCTGAATCCGCCCCGGGCTATCTGGCGACCGTCGCGGCGGCGTATGACGGTGTGGCCGAGGTGTACGCGGAGCTTTTCGCCGACTTGCTCGACCGCCAGCCGCTGGAGCGTGCGCTGCTGTCCGCGTTCGCCGACCTCGTCCGCCCCCTGCCCGGCCCGGTCGCGGACCTCGGCTGCGGTCCGGGCCACGTGACGGCCCACCTGCACGGGCTGGGGCTGGACGTGTTCGGCGTGGACCTGTCGCCGGAGATGGTCGCCCTGGCTCGGAGCACGCATCCGGGGCTGCGGTTCGACGTGGGCACGATGACCGCGCTGAACCTGCCGGACCGCACACTCGGCGGTGCCCTCTGCCGTTACTCGCTCATCCACACCCCGCCCGCCGACCTTCCCGCCGCCCTCGCGGAGGTGCACCGCGTGCTGGCGCCCGGCGGCCACCTGCTGCTCGGCTTCCTGGCCACCGACGAGCCCGGCGCCGAGGTGCACGCCTACGACCACCGGGTGACCGGCGCCTTCCGCTGGCCACCCGGCCGGCTCGCGGAGCTGGCGACACAGGCCGGGCTGGTCGAGGTCGCGCAGCTGATCCGAACACCGACAGACGGCGAACGAGGCCGGCAGGCACAGCTGCTGGCCCGCCGCCCGCTGGGGACATAGGCGGCGAAGCTCAACTCCTCATGCCCTCCTCGTACAGGAGGTAGCGCCCCCGGCCCTGCCGCTTGGCGGCATACATCGCGATGTCGGCCGCATTGAGCAGTTCCTCGGGGTCAAGGAGCCCCGGGCCGGACAGCGCGACGCCGACGCTGGCGGCGACCGTCGGCCTGCCGCCGCGCCTGGCCAGCGCAAGCGCATCGACGACACGACCGGCGATCGTCTCAACCGCACCAACCGTCGCGATCTCCTCGCAGAGCACCGCGAACTCGTCACCGGCGAACCGCGCCACGACATCGGCGGGCCGGACGGTTCGCCGCAGCCGGCCTGCGACCTCACGGAGCAGATCGTCACCCGCGCGATGGCCCAGCGTGTCGTTCACTGCCTTGAAGCCGTCGAGATCGACGAACAGGACAGCCACCCGACCGCTTCTCCGCCGGGAGCGGAGAAGCGCCCTGCCAAGATTCCGCAGGAACGAGGTCCGGTTCGGCAGCCCGGTGAGAGCGTCGTGCAGCGAGCTGCGCCGCGCCGAGGCCGCCCGGGTGCGCTCGGCCTCACGCGAACGCGCCAGCATCAGACCAAGCGAGATCTGGCCGGCGATCGCCTCGACGAAATCCCGGTAGTCCTGATCCAGCGCAAGCAGGTCGCTGACCCCGATGACGAGGAGGCCGGCGGGCGTGGCAGTGGCCGCCGGGCGGTTCCTCAACGCCACCACCAACGCGGTTGCCGGCGCGGGAGAACCGCCGGCCAACTGGACGGACTCCCACTCCGGAACCCGCGAGACAACCCGCCCGCCCGCCAGCGACGTCGCCTCCACCACCTCAGGCAGGACGCCACTGCGGTCGAGCACCGCGAGCGCATTCCGGGTCGCCCGTCGCTCTCCCAGTCCTGATGCCGCGACCGCCAGCGGCGCCGACAAGGACGGAAGCCTGTCCCAGAGCACCACGATGCTGTACGGAATATCCTCCGGATATTTTTCCAGAACTGCGGGGGTGCGGGTGCACACGGAGCGCTGCGTCCGCAACCGCGTCAGGGTGGCGGTGAGCTCCCGCTGACAGGCCAGACGCCTGGAATGGATCAGTTCTCGGGTCGTCTCCTGATACGTCGACAGGACTCCGGCTATACGCGCACCATCGGAAATTTCCCTTATGGGACTGAACGAAAAGGTGAAGTACGCCTCCTCCAGGTAGCCGTGCCGCCGAATCAGGAGGCGTTTGTTCGCCGACCACGTCGCCCCGCCCCCGGACATCACCTGGGCCGACAGAGGGTACAACTCGTCCCAGACCTCCGGCCAGACCTGCCGGAGCGGCATGCCCATAGCAGCCGGATGCTTGTCGCCGAGATTAGGTATACACGGGTCGTTGTAAATGTATGCGAGCTCCGATCCCCACATGACGATCATCGGGAACCGGGACTCCAGGCAGATGCACACCGCTGTCCGCAGGCTCGGGCTCCAGTCCCGAGGCGGGCCCAGTGTCGTGGCGGACCAGTCCTTGGCCGCCAGTACGCGGCCTGCCGCTCCAGATGCCGCAAACAGTGACTCCGGGTTCATGTCACGCCCGCGTCCCAAGGCCCGGGACGAGACTGACCGACCCGTACCCCCAGCACCGCGGGCGCTCATGGACCGCGGCGCATCCGCGCGTGTCCTGGACCGTGCCGTCACCGACCCCCATCCACCATCGCCCGACGCCCACCGGCCGCATGACACGTCATCTGGCCGACGGTCCGACGCCCCCCTGGTGGCACGGTGAACGCCCGTTGTCCGCAGCAACACCACATGTGTCCCCGGCACCGAGCCACACAAGCAATCAGGACGTCCGTCACCTCCCGTCCGGGTCGCCGCACAGGGACACCGCGGCGTTCGCGATGTCCTCGGGGCAGCCGGCACGGCGGAAGCGTGGGTCGCGAGCGCGGCGGTGATCGCGAGCCCGAGGCCTGACGCTCCGCCTGTCACGACTGCGGTGGCCCCCTTGAACGGCATGCGCGTCCGTCCTCGCTGATGGTGAGGGTGGCTTGACAGTGCCCGAGCATGGCGCTCATGATGCCGTTAATCGATCGATTGATTTTTTCTTCCTTTCGGCGATCATCACGCGACCTTCCGTAACACGGAAACCCTTCGACCCTGTTTCGCCCTGCTCGAGGAGGCCTGGACTGATGACGATCGAGGCGACGCGGCCGACCCGGCCGACCCGGCCCGGGGAGTGGCTCGACGACCCGGCGACAGGGCTGTCGGGTCTACGCTCCGCGCCGGCTGACTTCCAGTGGAAGATCCCCACCGAGCGTTACACCTCGCCGGAGATCGCATTACAGGAACGCAAACTGGTCTGGGAGAAGACCTGGCAGGTCGTCGGCCGCGCCGACGAGCTCGCGAAAGCCGGTGACTGGAAGACCTACCAGCTCTTCGACCAGTCCTTCATCGTGGTGCGCGGCCGCGACGACGTGATCCGCGGCTTCGTGAACGCCTGCCGCCACCGCGGCAACCTGCTGTGCGCGGAGCGCTCCGGCACCTCACGCCAGTTCCTCTGCCAGTACCACCTGTGGTCCTACGACCTGGAGGGCAACTGCCGGGGCATCCTGCGTGAAAACCTCGCGGGTGTCGACAGGGCCGACGTCTCGCTGCTTCCCGTTCCAGTGGAGACGTTCGGCGGTTTCATCTTCCTGAATCCCGACCCGGAGGCGAAGCCACTCGCCGAGTACCTCGGCCCGGAGGTCGTCGAGCTGCTCCAGCCCTACAAGATGGACCAGTTCATCACCGTCATGGACGTCGAGGAACCCCTCGAATGCAACTGGAAGGTCGTCATGGACGCCTTCGGGGAGGGCTACCACATCTGGGGCGTCCACCCACAGCTCCTGAACGTGATTTTCCCAGATCCGGAGACGGGTCGTTACCGGTTCCTCGGCGACCACAGCGTCGCGACGACACCGTTCGACGTTCCCAGGGGCGCGCAGTTCGGCCCGGAGGAGCAGGTCGCCGGAATCCGCAAGCTCCCCGAGACCTTCCCCGCGATTCCGCTGATGCTGCCTCGTTTCGAGGAGCTCGTCGCCGAATACCGCGGCACCGGCGACATCCTCGTCTTCCCGGACGGCGTCACCGCGCGCACGCTGCTGCAGCGGGCCACGCGCGACACGCTCACGGGAATGGGCCTGGACGTCAGTGAGCTGACGGACAACCAGATGACCGACAACCAGGGCTGGGTGCTGTTCCCGAACTTCTTCATGACGGTCCGCGCGGGCGAGTGCCACATCGTCGTGCCGTCCCCGCACCCCTCCGGTGACCCGAACCGGTGCATCTGGCACGTCGCCAGCTACATGTACCTGCCGGCGGAGCTCGCCGAGGTGGCGAAGGTGGAGCCGACAGTCGTCAAGGAGCCAGGCAGCCACACCTATTTCGAAGCGCTGCAGCAGGATTACGAGCAGATGCAGCGCCAGCAGGCCGGCCTGCGCAACAGCCGCCTGGAGTTCGAGACGATCACCCGGGAGGAGATGGTCGTCGCGGCCTTCCACCACGTGCTCGACCGCTACCTGGGCGGTGCCGCGTCCTGACCGGCCGGCCCCGCCACCGGGCGGGTCCGCAGTACCTCACTCTCGTCCTCGCCCTCACCCTGGGAGCATCGCCATGGCGCTCGCGCTGCACGACCTCGACGAGGTCATCGGCGACCACACCGGCCTCGCCCGGGCCGCGCTGGAATACACCCGACTGATGAAGAGACTGGTCGACACGGGCAAGGAGCCCGGTTTCTCGGCCGAGTGCTGGGCGCCTGTCGCCGAGCTGGTCGCGGTTGACACCTTCGAACGAATCGGCCCGTTCAAGGAGGTCATGAACTGGGCGGAATATGCCGCGTTCCTCACCCAGTGGGCGCAGGCCTCCGAATGGGAATGCTCGTTCAGGCGGGTCACCGAAACCGGCTCACTGGTGCTGCTCGAGCTGGAGGAACGCAGCACGACCGGCGGTTTCAGCAGCACTGTGAACTCCGCGACGACCTACGAGTACGACGCCGACGGCAAGGTGATCCATCTCGCCGTGTATCTGCAGATGCAGCTGCCGGCCCCGGAGACACTCGCGAGCTACGAGGGAATCAAGATCACACAGTGACGCGCATAGCCAGGTCTTTCACAGCCCTCCCAGGAAGGGATCGCCCATATGGCCCGCGTCGAACCGCTGCGGCCTCGCCAGTTCCCGCCGGAGATGGGCGCCGCCCTGGCCGCCATGATCCCGACGGAACCGCGTTATCCCGTACCGAGCGCCGACGGGAAACCCAGGGTGCTCGGCATGCTGGGAACGTTCGCGCATCATCCCGCGCTCGCCCGGGCGTTCTTTACCTTCAACGGCCAGGTGCTGCTCGCGACGACGCTCACTCCTCGACAGCGTGAGCTCCTCGTCCTGCGCGTCGCAGCCGCGCGCGGCTGCGACTATCTGTGGGCGGAACATCTCCACCTCGCGCACGAGGCAGGGCTCACCACCGAGGAGACAGGACACATCGCAGCGGACGCCGGACGCATCACGGCCGGCATCACGGCCAGAGCGGACGGCTCCACCGAAACACCCTTCACCCCGTTTGAGACCGCGTTCCTGACCGCCGCCGACGAGATCATCGCCGATGGACAGCTGACGGACGCCACCTGGGCGGCACTCTCCACCGAGCTCGACACCCGGCAGATGCTCGACCTCATCTTCACCGTCGGCGCCTACGAGACGGTGTCGGCCATGCTGCGAACCTTCGGGATCGGAACCAACGATCCCCCTGACCCGTCATGAGCACCTCACGACCTGCCATGCGCCACCGCGGTGCGTTACTCCCCCGCGGGCACGACGGCGAGGCACTTCGCCCGACGTCCGCATGCGAGACTGGAGGAGACGACAACCAGGAGATTCATCCGTGGCGAGCACTCCGTCGCTGTTGGGCAGGCCGGTCGGCTCCCGGGGCGATCAGACGAGACAGCGCATTCTTGAAGCGACGCTGCACTGTGTCGCCGAGGTCGGCTATGCGCGCGCCACCATCCGCGAGATCGCCCGGGCGGCGGGCATGACCAGCGGCAGCCTCTACCACTACTTCCCGAACAAGGCCGAGCTGGTCAAAGAGACCTTTCGTGACGTCGCCCGGCAGACCTCCCCTCGGTTCACGGCCGCGGTGGAGTCCGTCGACGGTGTCCTCGACAAGCTCATGGCCGTCCTGGACGAGGTCGCCCGAATGATCCGCGACAACCCGGACGTGGTCCCCTTCGACCGCGCGATCCGGGTGGAAAGCGCCGCGGACCTGCACCTGGCCGAGGAAAGCGACACCATCGTCGCAGCCGTCCGTACGGTCGTCGCCGAGATCCTGCGCGAGGCCGACGCGCAGGGAATCCTCGGGAGCCAGGTCGACATCCAGGCCGCCACGAATGCCATCGACGTGCTGCTCATGGGCCTTTACGACCATGCACTGACCGCACCGGCCAACACTTTTCACACCACCGTTCACGCCCTTAAGCTGCTTATTCGGGGCATGTTCTTCGACCAGGCCCGGATAGCGAGCCTCTGAGGTTGTTCTGACGGCACGCGACGCGCGGTGCACGCATATTTTCTGGTGCTGCGGCGATGCGTATCGACCTCCCGACGCGTCCTGCCATGTTTATGTCGCCGGTTCCCTGCGCCGGAGAATTTCTCGCGCGCGACGGTACGGCGAACGCGAGAGGAACAGGTTTCATGGATATCGACTCCGTCGACTTCTTCACCGACAACAGCCTTCTGCACGATCCGTACAGCTATCTCGCCGACCTGCGCAGGGAGTGCCCGGTCCGCCGGGAAAAACATCATGACGTGGTCATGATCACCGGATACGACGAAGCGCTGGCGGTGTACAACGACACCGAACGGTTCTCGTCCTGCCTTTCCGTCACCGGCCCTTTCCCCGGTTTTCCGGTTCCCCTCGAAGGCGGAGACGTCCCGGCGCTGATCGCCGAGCACCGTGACCGGCTGCCGATGAGCGACCAGCTGCCCACGCTGGACCCGCCTACCCACACAGCGCACCGTGCGCTGCTCTCAAAAATGATCACTCCTCGCCGCCTCAAGGAGAACGAGGAGTTCATGTGGCGGCTAGCCGACCGTCAGCTCGACGAGGCGCTGACCGGCGGGCGTTGCGAGTTCAACCGCGCCTTCGCCTCCCCGTTCGCCATGCTCGTCATCGCCGACCTGCTCGGCGTCCCGGCGGAGGACCAGTCGGAGTTCGTCGCGAGACTCAACCGGCCGCACGGCGGAACACTCGGCAGCACCGGCGACGACCCGATGAGCCAGTCGCCGCTCGAATTCCTCTACGAGAAGTTCACCGGCTACATCGAGGAGCGCCGCCGCCATCCGCGTGCCGACGTCCTGACCGGTGTCGCCTCGGCCACCTTTCCCGACGGAAGCACACCGGAGGTGCTCGACGCGGTCTGCGTCACCGCCAACCTCTTTGCCGCCGGCCAGGAGACAACCGTCCGCCTGCTCAGTACCGCGGTGATGATGCTCGGCGAGAACCCCGAACTGCAGGCGCGACTACGGGCCGACCGCAATCTGATCCCGGGCTTCGTCGAGGAAGCCCTTCGGTACGAGAGTCCCATCCGGGGCGACTTCCGCCTGGCGAAGGTCCCGGTCGAGGTCGGTGGTGTGGCGCTGCCGGCCGGCACCATCGTCTTCCTGGCCAACGCCGCGGCGAACCGCGACCCGGGCAGGTTCCCCGAACCCGACACGTTCGACATCGAGCGTGCCAACGCCCGCAGCCACGTCGCCTTCGGCCGCGGCGTCCACAGCTGCCCCGGGGCTCCGCTCGCCCGCGCCGAGGCGCTGGTCAGCCTCGAGAGGCTGTTCGACCGCACGGCCGACATCTGGATCGACGAGGACCAACACGGCCCCGCCGGGCAGCGCCGCTACACCTACCTGCCCACCTTCATCCTGCGTGGGATCACAAAACTCCACATCCGCTACACCCCGGCCGACGGTGGAGCGTGATCGCGTCTGTCGACCCGGAGCGCTGCGCCGGTCACGGCGCCTGTGTCTCGACCTGTCCCGAGGTTTTCACCTTCACCGGCGACGGCTATGCCGAGGTGACCGTCGATCGGATTCCCGACGAGTTGACCGAACTCGTCAGGCGAGCGGCGTCCGAGTGCCCGGAAAGAGCAGTCCTCGTCGAATCCTCCTAACCCGTTGCGGACGAGTGCGGCGCCGGCCAGGCCGGACCTTTGTCTCAGCTATTGCACAGCCCCAAAACTAATCATACTGTTGATTAATAACCCGCTCACCCCGTGAGCCTCAGGCCGACAGGCACCCCCACGTATCACAAGGGCCGCTGAGCCGATCACGGCGAGACCAGCGAGAAGCGAAAAGCGAGGGTCAGATGAACCTTGAAGAGAAGATCGCCTTACACCGGCGGATGGCCGACGGCTACCGGGACGCGTATCTCCAGCAGGGAGTGAAAGACGGCGCGACCTACGACGGTTGGAAGTTCGCGACCGACGCCATCTACTCGTCGCCGTACTTCACCGGCGATGACGTCATCAACCTCGGCGAGATCTCCGGTGGCTCGGACGCCTCGCTGATCCTCACCGCCATGGCCGACTCCGCCATCCGGGAGGCCAAGGCCTACTCGGTCACCTTTCCCGACTGGAAGCTGGTCGACTACGCCACCTGGGCCGCCGAGAACGGATATGTCGCGCGCGTCCGGTGGGAAGGCCACACCAGGGCCGGCGTGAAGATGGGCTTCTACTCGACCACCTTCATCGAGACGAACGACGCGGGCGAGATCCGGCACTGGCAGACCTTCGTCAACGACGAGGAGTACGGCCCGTTCCTCGAGGTCGCCATCGGCAAGCGCGGCCCGTTCAAGGGCCACCTGGAATACATGGAGCTCGTCGACAGGCTCCTCAAGGACAACGGCCTCGCGTAGACGTCGGCCGACGCGCGGCCACAGCTGAGCACGCGCGCATTCCCGGCCGCACAAGGCGAAGACGACCTGCCGGATCGGGGTCGGCGGCACCGCGCGACGCCGACCCCGACACCGGTCCGGACCGGTCCGGACCGGCGAGGTGATCAGCGCCGATCCGGGTCGGCGCCGTTCACCCAGGGGCCGGGCCGTCGATGAGAGGTGCCAGGCCGTCGAGGAGGCGGGCGAGACCGAAGCGGTAGGCGTGGTCGGGATCGTGGGCGCTGCCGTGCGCCTGGCCGGCGGCCGTGCCGACGCGGCTCGCGCGCGGGTAGCGCTGTTCGTCCAGCACCCGGGCGAGCAGGGGCCCGACCCGCGCCCACCACCGCGTGTCGTCGCCGTCGGGGCCGGCCGCCGCGCTGGCCGACTCGTGGGCCGCACGGGCGTTGGCCTGGACGAAGGACAGCAGGTAGGTCAGGCAGTCGTCCCGGTCGACGTCCGAGAGGCCCAGGTCGTCGAAGGCGGACAGCTCGTGCTCGTATTTGGCCATCAGGCCCGGCCCCAGTGGAGGACGCAGCGTGCAGACCTGGGCCACCCAGGGATGCGCGGCGAACAGGGCGCGGTTGTCGTCGGCGACGGCGGTGAGCCGCTGCCGCCAGGGCGCGCCAGCGGTGTCCGCGCGCGGCATCCGGGCGTAGGCGGCGTCGAGCATCAGGTCGAGCAGTTCCTCCTTGCCCGGTACGTAGGTGTAGAGCGTCATGGGGACCACGCCCAGGGTTCGGGCGACGGCCCGCATTGTCACCGCGGCGAGGCCTTCCTGGTCGGCGAGATCGGTGGCGGCGCTGACCACGGCGGCGAGGTCCAGTGCCCGGTTCGGCCCGCGACGTGGGGCCGCCGGCGCCTCGCCCCACAGCAGCGCCAGCGTGCGGGCGGGATCGCCGGCGCCCGATCGTTCAGCGGTCACGGTAGCCATCATCGCCCGTTAAACTCTGTACGTTGTACGATGTACTTTGTACAGAGTTAACGGTTGACCACGCTCCGGAGGATCCCCGTGAAGATCACCTCGTCCGCCGTGTCGTTGAACGTCGACGACGTCGACGCCTCTGCCGCCTTCCTCACCAGGCACTTCGGCTTCACGGAGCTGATGTCCGCCGACGGCTTCGCCTCCCTGGGCCGCGCGGACGCCGGCATGAACGTCGTCTACCTACGCCGCGGGCTGCCGACCCTGCCCGCCGACCAGCGCGACGACCACGCGGGCGGGCTGATCCTCGCCTTCGTCGTGGACGACCTGGAGGGCGAGCTCGCCCGGCTTCAGCGCGAGGGCGTGACCATCACGATGCCGCTGACAGCCGAGGAATGGGGGGAGCGCGCCTTCCAGGTCCGCGACCCGAACGGTGTCATCGTCCAGCTGGTCGACTGGAACGGCCCCGGCGCCCGCACCGCCGTCGGGAACCCCTGACGAACCGGCGCGGTCGCCGGACGGGTCAGCGTCAGGTACTCGACGGTGCGGGGACTCCGAGCACCGCGTGCATGGCGCGCAGCGCCCAGGCGGGGGCCAGGTCGTCGCCGTGGAGCTGGCGGGCGGGGTTGACGCCGACGGCCAGCGCTTCCAGGGCGAAGACGACCTGCCCCGGGTCGGTGTCGGCGGCGAGCTCACCCGCTGCCACCGCCGTCTCTATCTCCCTGCGCAGGACGCGGCGCCAGAGCTTCGTGGTCGCGGCGAGCGCGTCGTGCACCGGGCCGGTCCGGCCGTCCCACTCGAACGTCACGGCCGCGATGAAGCAGCCGCCCGGGAAACCCGGGTCGTCCTCGTGGCGTGTCCAGGACTCACAGATCGCGAGCAGGCGGTCGAGGCCTGGCCGTCGGTGGCTGACCGGATCCCACACGCGTACCCGGAAACGGTCGGCGGCGTACTCGAGGGTGGCGAGCTGAAGCTGCTCCTTCGTCCCGAAGTGGCCGATCACGCCCGACTTGCTCATCTCCAGCTCGGCGGCGAGCCGGCCGATCGTGACGCCCTCCATGCCCTCGACCGAGGCGATGTCCGCGGCGCACCGCACGATCGCCGCGCGCGTGTCGAGCGCGGCGGCGACGGAGCGACGGCCTGCCACAACCTCAGCATAGCGACCGTACGTACGCCCGGAATACGAACGTTCGGTCGCTTAACTACATCGCCGATCAGGAGAGGCGGCCCGCGCGGGCATTGTCGGGGCGTCGTCAGGCGTTGTCGGCGGGGTAGCGCACGCCTAGCTGGGCTCGGGCGGCGTCGAGCGTCCGCATGATCGCGACGGTTCCGTCCAGCGGCATGCGATGCCCCAGCGTAAGGCCATGCAAACCCCATTCCCTGAAAAAACGCCGCGGTCGGATGCCACCAGCGCCCCGGCGGTCTGGGAGAGCCCGGCGATCCGGGCGGCGCAGCGCACGACTGGCGCATCGGCGTCAGTCCGGCACCCCGGCACGAGGCCTGGCTTCGGGCTCGGGCTCGATCCGGTCGAGGAACCGCTTGATGATCTCGATAGTGTCGGCGTGCCCCGTGTGGGTGCCGAACGTCTCCTCCAACAGGATCATCCGCGGGATGGCGTTCATCATGAACAGCAGCGCCGCCGGCGTTAGATCCGCGTCGCCCAGGCCGTACCGGGCCCAGGCCCGGGTGACGGCCCGCAGTTGGGCCTGGCGGATCCGCTCACCACCGAGGCCGATCTCGGTGTGGATGGCCTTGCGGTTGTTGGCCAACGCCATGAACTCCAGCAGCAGCACGGCGCCGTCCCTGCTGTTTGCGTACCGCCATACCGCGCGCAGCGGCCGGTCGGAGGCCGCCGCGTCGGCGAGACCACCCAGGAGTGTCTCGGTGTTCCGGCGCAGCAGGCCCAGAAACAGGTCGTCCAGCGTCGGGAAGTAGTACTGGACGAGGCTGGGCGCGACGCCGGCCCGCGCGGCCAGGGCCCGGTAGCTGACCGCCGCGTAGCCCCGCTCGACCATCATCGACTGGGCGGCGTCGAGCAGGGCGCTGCGGGTGGTGGAACTGGCCGACCCGACTCGCCGGGAGGAGGCCGATTGACGTCCTGTCACCTCCACGTAGTCTTACAGACGATCGCCGGATCTATGACCCCAGCACACCCATCGGCGACACTTGGTGTCTTCGGCCTGGGCAACGCCGCACGCGACCTCGCGGTGAATGCAAATGTCTTCCACATGCGCGTCATGCGCGTCGCGGCAGGTCCTCCACGGTGGAAGGCCGGGCTGTGCTGGCTCCGGAAACAGGACAGCCCGGCCAGGGCGAGAGCCCTCCTACCCCAGTCGGTCCTGCGGGCTGCCGCCAGCGGGTCGGTTCAGAAAACGCGGCGCGCCTGACGCACCCACGCCTGACGCACCCACGCCTGATGCAGCCAGGCCGGGGCGCGCACCAGAGCCGCTTGGGATATCCGACTGCGGTGCACCCCCCGGACTACGCTTCCGGGCGATGCCTACTTCTTGATCCACAGTTCTTCCGGCTGCAGTGAACCGGTACCGTACTGCTGGATTCCGCCGACATCCTTACCCGCGATGATCCCAGAGGCGGTCCGCGCCAGGAAGACCACCGGGACCACTTCAGCCAGCCGCTTCTGCACGGTCTCGTAGGCGGCCTTGCGGGCCTCCACGGTAGTGGCAGTACGTCCGGTGTGCAGAGCCTGGCTGAGCTGGGCGTCCTTCACTCCGGACAGGTTGGCCGAGGAGTCCTGGTCGAAGGCGATCAGCAGCCGCGGCTCGGGGTCCTGGAAGAACGCCGAGGAGATGACGGCGTCGAAGTCATAGGTCGTGCGGATCGCGGCGACCTGGGTGAAGTCGATGACCTTCACCTCGGCCTTGACGTTGCGGAAACTGCTGAGCTGGGTCTGCACGTTCTCCGCCATCACTCGCCCCTGGCTGGTGGGGAAGGTCGTGAAGGTGAAGTTCACCGGCTTGCCCTCGGCAGCGAGCTCGTCGAAGAGACGCTGAGCCTTCTCCTTGTCCGCCGTGTGCAGAACAGTATCCGAATAAAACGGGGAGGTGTCGTTGAACAACTTCTCCGGAAGCTCTTTCTCGGTGCCGTTGAAGGCGGCGAGATTGAAGGCGTCAAGATCGATTGCGGCGGAGACGGCCTGCCGGGCACGGACATCGTTGAACGGCGCCCGACGTGCGTTGAGCGTCATGAAGTTGCCGCCGTTGAGCGGAAGCAGGTCGGTAGGCAGGCCGGCCTGGTCGGCCTTGTCGAGGTTGACCCAGTCCGCCTCCACCGCGACGTCGGCGCCACCGCTGACGATCGTGTTGTAGCGCTGGCTGCTGTCAACCGCCGAGCGGATCGTCAGCCGTTCCAGGTACGGCTTGGGCCTGTCCCAGTAGCGGGAGTTCCGCACCAGTCGGATGTCGGCCTGGCGCGTCCAGCTCTCCAACGTGAACGGGCCCGCGCCGATCGGGTGCTCGTCGAAGGACTTCTGTCCCGCGCGCAGGGCGGCCGGCGAGCCGATCCAGTTCAGGGACGAGTTGATGATCGCCTGGGCGTAGGCCGCCACCGGGCTGGTCATCGTGGCCTTGAGCGTGACATCGTCGACGACCTCGATCGAGGCGATCATGGACGCTTCTGCGATGTACGAGGAGCCGACATCCGGGTCCTTGGTCCGGTCCCAGTTGAACTTCACCGCCTCGGCATTGAGCGGTGTGCCGTCCGAGAACACCAGACCCGACTTCAGCTTCAGTGTGAAGGTCCCGCCGCTGTCGGCCGTGTCGAACGACTCGGCCATGGAGAAGACGACCTTGCCGGTATCGTCGGTCGTCATCAGCTCGCCGTACAGGGCATTGCCAAGAACGGCGGTGATCGGGGCGCTGTTCCCGAGGGTCGCCGGGTCCAGGCCGCGCGGGTCACTCAACATCAGGATGCGTCCCTCGCCGCCCTGCACCGGCTCTCCTGATGCACCCGACGAGGACGGGGAGGAGTCATCACCACCGCCACAGGCACCGACGACGAGAGCGAGAGCGAGGACGGCAGCGGCCCCTAATCGCGACTTACAAATCATAGCTCGACCTTTCTTGAACCTCGGTCCAAATCATTCATGAGTGCGGGCTGCGTGCGACCACGCACCCAGGTGAATCTGTGTCCGCAGCGTTCTGAGGCAGAACCCGGCGGGCGGCGGCACCGAACCCGCTCTCCTACCTGGAGGGCGGTGCCGGTTCAGATCGGAGCCACCGCGCGCAAAGCCCGAGCAGACCTGTGATCGTCGTTGGATGGATCGACCGCAGGATTGCGCTGACGGCAAGCGCCTCTAGGACGGAACTTCTCGCCGAGGGGATCGTGTCAATGCGAAGGCTCGGGAGATGCGCCCCGGGCGCTGAGCACGCGGACCGCCAGCCTGGAGGAGTTCTCGCGAGGAAACGCCGCTCCGTGTCTGCAGGCAGATGGCCCGCAGAAGCCCGCCTGTGGGGTGGGCCACAGCGGCGGATCTGGAGATTACCAGGCCAGCTCGGTGTGCGCCATACCCCGCCGACTATCGGCAGACGGTCACCTTGCGGGCGCGCCGGGGACCTCTGCCGATGCTCGGCAGCAGGACGGCGCCTTGGCCGATCGGCTGCCGAGGCGGAGACAGATCCCTTGCTGTCGGCCGGCCCGTGCGTCTACGGTGACATCGGCTTCCCAAGGGTTGGTGGCAAAGGGCCGCCGATGAGCAGGGCCGCGCTTCGGGCCCGCCCGGCGATGCTGGACCGCAAACGCCGAGGCTCACCAATACGAGCTCGGCCGGGCCGTCGACAGTGTCAGCCGATACGTGACATGACTGCGGCGGACGCGTCCGCATCGCATGCTCACAGAGCCTCGACGATGACAGGGAGGATATATGGCCGAGCTTGATGGCTTGGGCTACCGGGATCGGACAGTGGTCGTGACCGGTTGTACGTCCGGTATGGGCCAAGCAGTCGCGGAAATCCTCGGGGAACTCGGCGCCCGCGTGCACGCGGTAGGCCGGCGTGAACCTTCTGTCACGCATGCCGCGTTCTATCCAACCGATCTCGCGGAACCTGAACAGATCGTCTCGACAGCAGAAGTCTTGGGCCAGGTGGGGCCGATCGACTACCTGTTCAACTGCGCCGGAGTGCCGCACATGATCGGAGGGCCGTTGCACTGCATGCTCGTCAACTACATCGGTACGCGGTTCCTCACGGAGCGTCTGTTGGCCTCCCTGGCGGACGGTGCCGGCATCGCCAACGTGGCCTCGAACGCGGGAATGGGCTGGCAGCGGCGGCTCCCGGACATTCTCGACCTGCTCGCGGTGAATGACCCTGTACAAGCTCGGGCATGGTGCGAACAGCACATGGACGTCGTCGCCGACGGATACTCCCTGTCGAAGGAGACCCTGATCGTCTGGACCCTGCGGCAGGCCGTGACGTGGGGTCACGAACGGGGCATACGCGCGACCTGCATCGCCCCTGGACCGACCAGAACCGCGTTCATGGACGAGGCGGTGCGGGATATGGGGCAGGCGTTCTTTGATCGGTTGCCGTACCCGACGCTGGGCCGAATGACTACCCCGCAGGAGCAGGCGTGGCCGATGATCCTGCTCAACAGCCCGCTGAACGTGGCCGGCTCCGGCAACGTCCTCTACACCGACCAGGCGGTGGCGGGCGGGATGCTCACCGGCATGATCGACACCTCGGTGTTCAGACGAGATCCTGTCGAGGAGACAGCCACCTGACGTCGCGGCGAGCGAGAAACCGACCCGCTCCCCCTCGCCGGGCAATCATTGCTGGGGAGGCCCGTCAGACAGTCCGCGGCGCGGAGACAGCTCGGCGGCCCACACTCCGGATCTGACCAGCCCTTCCGCTTCCTCCCGGATGACCTGGCCAACCTTGGTCGCGAAACCCCTGGGCAGTTCGAGATGCGACGTGACGGCGATTCCCAGCTGGTGGGTCAGCGACGGACCACCCAGCGGCGCGTGACGCAACCGTTTCGTCGCGATCTCGGTCGCGCATGCCGACAGCGGCAGGACGCTATGACCGTGACCCGCCCTGACGAGATCCTTCATCACCTCCAGCGAATCCGTCGAGAATCTCGAGATAATTGTCAGTTTGAGGCGTAGCGCAGTGTTTTCAAGACTGTTGCGAATTCCGGACGGGGAGATCGGCAGGACGAGCGGCAAGTTCACCAGTTCGGAGAACTGCACGGCACGATCCGGACGAAGCGAGGATGCCGGTCCTCCCACAACGACGAGGTCCTCGGAGAGGAGATCGTGGTAGAAGAGCCTGCCGTCATGCGCGGGGCTGACGACCGCGATGTCGATCGTCCCCTTCAACATGCCCTGGACGAGTACGTCGGTGCTGGCAACACTCAACGCAAACTCGATCTTGGGGAACGCGGCAGTCAGCCCCTCAAGCATCGGTGTCGCCAGGATGCCCGCTGCAGTCGGTGGCAGGCCGATGTGCAGACTCCGCTCGAGCCGGGCCAGCGGTGAGCCCACGTATCGCATAGCGAGTTCGAGCTGACGCAGCGGCGACGCGGTGGTCACACGCAGACGTTCACCCTCCTCCGTCAGTTGCACACCGCGAGCAGTTCGTCGAAAAAGCGTGACACCAAGATCCTCCTCAAGGAGCCGGATCTGACGGCTCAGCGCCGGCTGGGCGATGCCCAGCTCTGTGGCGGCGCCGCTGATCGAGCCCTCCTCAGCTACCCGCAGGAAGTGCCTGAGGCGCTGGGTGTCCATAGATGACCACGCTACCCCAGCCATACCCATCCTGTATGCCTGGCCGCCGAAATTTGTATTGGTGCGGCGCGACGAGGCGGCCGTAGGATCCTCGAAACAGCCGGCATCAGACACCCAGTTGTTCTGGCGTTTCTTCGCAGTCGAGCCGTGGCAGGAGATCTCATGAGCACGGAAGAGCAGGACTGGACCGAGGTTATGGGGCTGAATCGTCTCCCCACTCACATCATCGAGAAGCGGGTGAGCGATCTTCTCGATCTAAGCGGCCAGAAAGCGATCGTCACTGGCGCCGGGGGGGACGGCCTTGGGCAGGCCGTAGCAAATCGCCTCGCCGGTTCGGGCGCCGATGTCGCTCTCATCGGCCGGACCCTCGAAAAGGTCGAGAGGCGCGCCGCGGAGATCGAGAAACGATGGGGAGTCAACGCGGTTCCGATCCGCGCCGACCTATCGGACTGGGATCAGGTGCACCGCGCTGTGGAGGAAAGCAAGGATGCGCTCGGTGGCCTCGACATTATGATCAACAACCCGGTCATGGCGGTTGGCGGGGCCTTCGAGAACCACACCAAGGCCGAGATCGACCAGACCGTGCTCGGCAGCTTGACCATGATGATGTACGGCGCGCACGCGGCGCTGCAGCACCTGGTTCCCCAGGGATCCGGCCGGATCATCAACATCGGGGCGGTCGGGGGGCGTGTGCAGCAGCCGGGCCTGACCGTCTACTGCGCGTGCAAGGCCGGCGTGATTGGCTTTACCCGGAACCTGGCTCACGAGTTCGCGCCGCGAGGCATTAACGTGCTCGGTGTCGCACCTGGAATCATGATCAAGCCCGACATGAAGAAGATGATATTTGCACCGGAGAACGAGGGGCAGCTCGCAGGCCGTACCTCGATTGCGAACGCGCTGAAAAACCAGGTTCAGCTGGGCCGCGTCTGCCTGCCGGAGGAGGTCGCCAACATGGTCGCCTATCTTGCCTCGGAAGCCGCCGACTACATGTGCGGCCAGACCATCGACGTGGCTGGCGGGCAGTGGATGGGCTGATTACGAAAAACGTTCGACTGCCGGCGTCGCGGAGGATGGTGGGATCCTTCCGTGTTGACGCCGGGGAACATCGACTAATGCGGGCGATTCGAGCCTGCCATGCGCTTTCGAGATAGCCGTGGCAGCCCTCCGTCGCCACGAGATCTCCGTGGTCACAGGTGGTGGAGCAGAAAGATGCGTGGACTGGCGGGAAAGACGTTCATCGTTGCGGGAGGGGCAACCGGGATCGGGGCGGGGGCAGCGAAGAGACTCGGTGAGGAGGGCGCCAACGTCGTCGTCGGTGACATCAACATCGCGGGCGCCGGATCCACCGTCGACAAGATCGTGAATGATGGTGGGCGGGCTGTGGCCACCCACTTCGACCTCGCGGACGAGCTCTCAGCCGAGGCACTCGTCAACACGGCGATCACCCAGTTCGGCGCTGTCCACGGTCTGTTCAACGTCGGCGCGGATCTGTCGCCTCAGAACCTCGGGCGGGACAGGTCGCTGCTCGACACAGATCTCGACGTCTGGCACCGCACTCTGGATGTGAATGTGGTCGGTTTTGTGCGGACCTCCAGGGCAGTGCTGCCGCACCTGCTCGAGAACGGGGGCGGCAGCATCGTCAACACCTCCTCGGGTGCGGCAGTCAGCGCGGGTGACCGCCTGCGTCCCGCCTACGCGGCGTCGAAGTCCGCCGTGAACGCTCTCACCCGGCACATCGCCGGCAATTGGGGCCCCAAGGGTGTCCGCTGCAACGGGGTCATGCCCGGCCTGGTGATGGGTGAGCTACAGGAGAGGCAGCAGGACTTCGCACTTCAGGAGAGGTTCCTGCGGGAGGTCCCCACCACCCGGCTGGGGCGGCCGAGCGACCTGGCGGCAGTCGTGGCGTTCCTGCTTTCCGACGATGCCGAATGGATCAACGGCCAGGTCTGGGCGATTGACGGCGGCGCCAACATGCGTGCCTGATCCAGGCCCCGTTCCCCGGTGCCTCGACGCCGACTGCTCTGCTGAAGGGAGCCACTGCCATGGATGGACACGAAGAACTGCTTGACGCGGCCCGGGATGAGACCGGGCTCGAGGATTTCGGGAACGACTCCTTCCGGGAAGGGCTGGAACTACTCACCCGTTCGCTGCGGGTGGAGGCCCGGCTGAACTCCACCGGCGAGAGCGTTCTCCGTAAGCTCCTCGTCGGGCTGCTTTCCCAGCGCCTGCAGGTCGAGGACTGGTACCGACGTCATCCGGAGATCGAGGATGAGCCAGTTGTCGCGCCGCTGATCGGTCTGGGCCTGCCGCGGACGGGTTCGACGGCGCTGTCGTTCCTGCTCGCGGAGGATCCGCAGGCCCGTTCGCTGCGTACCTGGGAAGCGTCGCGCCCCTGCCCGCCCCCGTCCACTGGGGACGGGCTGGACCTCAGGATCGACGACAGCCGCTCTGAGGTGGCCTTCCGGACCAAGTCCTCCCCCCGGCGTGGTGCACTCGTACCGGCCAGCGCCACCGGTCCGACCGAGTGCCAGAGCCTGATGGCGCTCGACTTCAAGGCACACTTCTTCCAGGCCTTCGCCCACGTCCCGTCCTACTCGAAATGGCTGCTCGACAACGCCGATCTCGCCACGACCTACCAGTACGAGCGCCGAGTTCTGAAGCTGCTGCAGTGGGGATTCCCGGCGGTACCCTGGCGACTCAAGTGCCCCACGCATCTGCTGTTCCTGGAGCAGCTCGACCAGGCTTTTCCCGACGCCCGGTTCGTGATGACCCACCGGGACCCGGCCGAGGTGATGGTCTCGGCAGCCGATCTCTACGCCGCGGTTGCCCGCTCCTACTCCGACGACATCGACCCGCTCTATCTCGGCGCACTCAATGTCGAGCACTGGTCGGTCGGAATGGAACGTGCGCTGTCATTCCGAGAAAAAGGTCGAGACGACAGGTTCTACGACATTGATTTCCGGGCCATGCAGCGGGACCCGATCGGCGAGGTGCGCGGGCTGTACGCGTGGCTGGGCGAACCAGTCACCGATGCGTTCGAGGCCGGAATGGCACGGTGGTGGCGCGAGAACGCGGAGAAGCGAGAGGCCAACGTGCATCCGGACCCGGCCACGTTCGGTATCGACGTCGAGGAGATCCGACCGTTGTTCGCCGAGTACACAGTGCGCGCGGCCCGCTGGACCACCCGCTGAGTGTGATGTCTCCGGCGCGACGCCGATCGGTTGTAGTCGGGCCCGTTCATCACGAGGTAGACCCAGCCCTACGAGGTCCTGGGTGAGAAGGGTAGGGCGGCCATGGGCCGGCTGACACATCTGCAACGCCTGGAAGCAGAAAGCATCCAGATCTTCCGGGAGGCCGTCTCGGAGAGCGAACGGCCGGTCATGCTGTATTCGGTGGGCAAGGACAGCTCGGTCCTGCTGCACCTGGCGATGAAGGCGTTCTACCCGTCCAAGCCGCCGTTCCCACTGCTCCACGTGGACACGACGTGGAAGTTCCAGGAGATGTACAGGTTCCGGGACGAGATCGCCGCCGGTCTGGGGGTGGACCTGATCGTTCACCAGAACCCGGAGGCACTCGCCCGAGGCATCAACCCGTTCGACCACGGTTCCGCCACGCACACCGACGTCTGGAAGACCGAGGGCCTCAAGCAGGCGCTGGACAAGTACGGCTTCGATCTGGCCTTCGGCGGGGCGCGGCGCGACGAGGAGAAGTCACGGGCGAAGGAGCGCGTGTTCTCGATCCGTTCGGCGGCACATCGCTGGGACCCGAAGGCGCAGCGGCCTGAGCTGTGGCATTTGTACAACGCCCGCAGGCAGCAGGGGCAGAGTGTGCGGGTGTTCCCGCTGTCGAACTGGACCGAGCTGGATGTGTGGCAGTACATCTACCGTGAGCAGATCCCGATCGTCCCGCTGTATTTCGCCGCCCAGCGGCCGGTGGTGGAACGTGACGGAGCGCTGATCATGGTGGATGACGACCGGATGCCGCTGGCTTCGGGTGAGGTTCCCGAGCAGCGCAGCGTCCGGTTCCGCACGTTGGGCTGCTACCCGCTCACCGGCGCGGTGGAGAGCAACGCCGCGACCCTGCCGGAGATCATCCAGGAAATGCTGCTGACGACGAGCTCGGAGCGGCAGGGCCGGGTTATCGACCACGACTCCTCCGGGTCGATGGAGAAGAAGAAGCAGGAGGGGTACTTCTGATGGCGCACGCGACCAACGACCTCGTCGCGGCCGACATCGAGGGCTATCTGCGCGCGCACGAGAACAAGTCGATGCTGCGCTTCATCACCTGCGGCAGCGTCGACGACGGCAAGAGCACGCTGATCGGCCGGCTGCTCTACGACTCGAAGCTGGTCTTCTCCGATCATCTCGCCGCGCTGGAAAGCGACTCGAAGAAGGTCGGCACCCAGGGCGACGGGCTCGATTTCGCGCTGCTCGTCGACGGGCTCGCCGCGGAACGCGAACAGGGCATCACGATCGACGTCGCCTACCGGTTCTTCTCCACCGAGCGGCGTAAGTTCATCGTCGCGGACACCCCCGGGCACGAGCAGTACACCCGGAACATGGTGACCGGCGCGTCCACCGCCGACCTCGCCGTGATTCTCGTCGA